>CAYLZA010000538.1:0-3121 GCA_964387575.1 uncultured Spirochaetales bacterium
CGATTTTAAATCTGTGCTCAATACCCAGGACGATCCGCGACGCATGTATTCGGCGTACCGCAAAACATCCGGCGCATCCCGTTATTTGATTTTTCCCTCCGCTTCGGCCCCCGCCGCCGCGAGCTGTTCGAGCTCCTGTTCCGAGAGTTGGATGTGCTGAGCCCCGGCGTTTGATTCGGCCTGTCCGACCGAGCTGGCGCCTGGAATCGCCACCACGAGATTGCCGTGGTACTGCACACTCCAGGCGAGGGCGATGTGCGCGGGCGTGGCGTCGTGTGCATCAGCGATTTCCTGCAACAGCTTTACCAGCGGTTCGGTTGCCTGCAATCCCTTTGCTTTGAATCGCTTCAGATGTTTCCGTGGTCCGGAGGTGCTTCTGATATCGACATCGTTATGGAACTTGCCGGTCAAAATGCCCTGCCCCAGCGGAGAGTACGCGATTAGCGAGATTCCCAACTCCTTTGCCGCATCGAGCACACCGTTTCGCTCGATTTCACGATCGATAAGACTGTATCGCATCTGATTCGTCGCAAGGGGAATTCCCTCTGATTCCAGCTTTCGATGAGCGGTACGCATGCGTTTTTCGTTGAAATTACTCACCCCGATTGCCCGGATTTTCCCGGCCCGTACCAGCTCGGCCATCGCCGATACCTGCTTCTCTACGCTGGAGAAGCTGAACGGCTGGTGGATCTGGAACAGATCGATCGATCGTCCGCCGAGTGCATCGGTCCTGTCGGGAAATGTTTTCTCGATGTTACCGGCAAATCTGAAAACCGGAAGCCATTTGTCCGCTATCAGATAACGTTCCCGTTCGATATTCAGCGATCTCAGCGCTTCCGCAAGCGCCCGTTCGGATTCGCCGTTTCCATATATTTCGGCTGTATCAAACCAGTTGACGCCGTTTTCAAGCGACACCCGTACTATTTCGTTGACGTTCTCCTGCGGAAGGGGCGACCAATACTTTCCGGCCATTCCCTTTCCGTTTGAAAACTGCCAGCAACCGAGGCCGATCGGTGTGACGGCAAGATCTGTTTTTCCGAGCACATATGTTTGCATGGCAACAAAATAATCATCACAAAATCGATCGGCTATCGAAATGCCCCTGAGCCGGCATAAGCCCGTTTTCGAAGAGACGCCGCCGAGATACTCTGATACAATCCACACATGGCTTCCAATCGTGCGCTGCTCGTGGGCGGGAGTCCACGCCCGCGAGGCAACACAACATACGCCCTCGATATCGTCGACTCGGTCCTTGCGGAATCGGGGCACACCACAGAGCGGCTCCAGCTATCGTCTATCGCTTTCGGTTCCTGTACCGGATGCGAGCGGTGCCGAAAAGACAAACGATGCACCGGCGTGATCGACGAGCTTACGCCCTGGTATGAGATATTGCTCGATGCGGATCTCTGGGTGCTCGGATCACCGGTCTATAACTACAACGTCACGAGCCTGATGAAGGCATTCATCGACAGACTCTACTGTTTCTACGATTTCGAAGAGGGCCATCCGAGACCGTGGTCCGCGCGCCTCGCCGGGCTCGGAAAACGAGTACTCACCTTCGTCATCGGCGAGCAGCTCGATGAGGAGGATATCGGATTCGCGCCCGAGGCCCTGGCCAAACCGTTCGAGGCTCTCGGGCTCGAATCAGCCGGATCCTTCGTTTTCACCGGCTATTTTGGACCGGCGTCCTTGAAACGGGACATCGATCGGGTCGGCCGATTCAGATCGGAAGTGGCACGAGCCGTCGGATAGGGGTATCTCTTTCCGCGGCAGCGCACAGGTCGTAATAACGGGAGAGAAGCGTCCGACGGCGCTCCCAGACGCATTCCTGAGGCGCATTACCCTCATCCTGATTTTCTGCTATCTTCCGCATATGGCAAAGACGGTCGACGACAAGAAAGTTATCTATTCAATGAGTCGTGTTTCTCGTTCATATGGCACGAAACAGATTATTAAAGATATTACCCTCGGATTTTTCTATGGAGCAAAGATCGGTGTTATCGGCCTCAACGGGTCCGGTAAATCCACGTTGCTTCGTATCATGGCCGGAATCGACAAGGATTACACCGGTGAGATCGCAGCGTCTCCGGGATATTCTGTCGGATTTCTCGAGCAGGAGCCCGAGCTCAGGCACGGTGCCACGGTGATCGATGTGGTACGCGAGGGCGTCCAGAAAACGATCGAGCTTCTCGAGGAATTCGAGAAGCTCAGCGAAGCCTACGGCGATCCCGACGCGGACTACGAGAAGCTCGGAGAGCAGCAGGCGGAGCTCCAGGAAAAGCTCGATGCCGCGGATGCGTGGAATCTCGAAAACCGGCTCGAGCTAGCAATGGATGCGCTTCGGTGCCCCCCGGGAGAGACGAACGTCGATGTTCTTTCAGGCGGCGAACGCAGACGGGTGGCGCTCTGCAGATTGCTCCTGCGACAACCGGATATTCTGCTTCTCGACGAGCCGACGAATCACCTCGATGCGGAAACGGTGGCGTGGCTCGAGAAACATCTCAAGGAATATTCGGGCACGGTGATTGCGGTAACCCACGACCGGTATTTTCTCGACAGCGTGGCGGGATGGATCCTCGAGCTCGATCGCGGCGAAGGGATTCCCTGGAAAGGCAACTATTCGAGCTGGCTCGAGCAAAAACGTATGAGACTCGCGCAGGAGGAGAAGGGCGAGACAGAACGGCAACGGACCCTTGAACGCGAGCTCGAGTGGATTCACATGAGCCCGAAGGGTCGTCATGCAAAGTCGAAAGCCCGCATCAACGAATACGAGAAACTGCTCGCGGAGGGAAGCCGGGAGCGTGTTCGCGAGACCAAGCTGAGCATACCGCCGGGGCCGCGGCTCGGTGATCTCGTCATACAGGCCGATGAGATAACCAAGTCGTACGATGAAAAACTCCTTTTTAAGGATCTGTCGTTCAAAGTACCCCCCGGGGCGGTGGTTGGAATCGTCGGTCCGAACGGTGCCGGAAAAACGACGCTCTTTCGTATCATTACCGGCGAGGAAGAACCCGATGAGGGACGGCTCAGGCTCGGAGATACGGTGAAGTTCGCCTACGTAGATCAGAGCCGGGCAAGCCTCGATGCCGAAAAAACGGTTTGGGAACAGCTCTCGGGCGGC
>CAYLZA010000539.1:0-3116 GCA_964387575.1 uncultured Spirochaetales bacterium
GCGACTGCCTCCTCTTCCGCAGAAGCCTCCTCCTCCGTCTCTACCGGGGTCTCTTCCTCACCGGCCGGTTCCGCCTCTGCGGCAATCCGTGCCTCTTCCTCTGCGGCAGCCCGTGTTTCTTCCTCTTCGGCCGCACGCGCAGCCTCCGCCGCAGCCTCTGCTTCGGCGGCAGCCCGGGCCTCTTCCTCTGCGGCAGCGGCAGCCTCGGCTTCGGCACGCGCCGCTTCCGCTTCTTCCTTCTGCTTCTGCTCCTCCAACGCTTCGAGGGCAACCGGTCCGAGCGGTCGTTCGGCGCCGGCCGAATCGTCCCGCCCATCGTCCTCGCTGATAGCGGCACTCTCGGCACTGTCGACGACCGCGGACGGATTGACGTCAGGATCGGTGCTGAACGGACGATCGTCCGGGCCGGCACGTACCATCGAATCAACGGAAGCAAGTGAGGCGTTGAGATCGATCACTTCGCCCGGTGAAATTCCGAGCTTCTCTCCCGCATCGGGAGACACGGCCATAAACAGGCCCGAATCATCGAGGCTCTTCACGACCGTCACCGATATCATCGTATTTGTCTCGGGATTCTCGAGACGCACGACGGTGTCTTTCGCAAACGAACCGGACGCCGCGTAGTTACCTTGTTCAGGAAACCTCTCGGGATCTCCTACGGTAACCGGGCCTTTCCAGACCGATTCACTCCACACAAGAGTAGATGGGATGAAGAGATAGATAACTAAAAGGGCGCATAAAAATGCGTTATAGAAGCGCTTCATAGGCAGTCTCCAGCTACAGTATCGGAGAACTCTAAAGCTGAGCTTAAAGCATTTACCTCAAATCGGGTTAATCATAATCCCCTGAGCGCGTAGCGAGCCACTGTTCTACCTAATAACATACACATCTGTCGGGGATCTGTCGAATCTTCGTCCTTGTTTTGAAGCTCCGCGGTGTTTACATATCCGTTACTCAACACTTTTGCTTCCATTATGTTTCTCATTTCAAAGGCCGCCGCAGTCGGAATCGGCATTTCGCCGGATTTCGGGTACAGACGAACGATAAGGATGACCGATGCGCCACCGGCTTTTGCAGATCGCACCGCCGGTTCTTCGGCCTTGAACGGCAGCTCGTCGGACTCCGCTCGTGTCGAGATCCCGTAGTTGAATACGATATGCCCGCTGCTGAAAAACTCGTCCATCACGCCGTCTTCGACGGCGGTAGCCATCTCTATCAAACCGCCGGAGATAAAATCGCTTTGTTCCGCATCTTTCAGATATACCATGACCGTATCGGCCGCCGTCCATCCTGCGGAAAGCATCACCATACTCACAAAAATTGCTATCTTTCGAAGAGTTCTATCCATACATTCCTCATCGGCGTATATCTCGCCTACATGAATCGACGGTTGAGATTTCGACGATGGGCGAATCGGGAGGGTAGAACAAGCGTAACTTGATATCGACCAACCTTCGTGCTACGTTCTCGCAGGATTCACGTTTCACTATGGATTACTACGTCGTTCAGGTAGAAACCGGTCGCGAGCAGAAGTTTATTACGCTTGCTACCAAAGCCCTCAGAGAAAACGGGATAGAGATTGATCGGGATCTCCGTATCCTCTGGCCTCGGCGGGTGCTGCGAATCCGGAAGAAAGGAAAATCCCGGGATAAAAGCGCATCGATTTTTCCGGGATACGTCTTTCTCGAGACCGAAGACCTCGATCGCACCACAATCTGGACACTACGACGGGTGGGCGGTTTCTATCAATTTCTCAGGAATAACAAGCAGATAGAGTCCCTTACGGGTGACGATCGGGAATTATTGGAGCATTTTCTCACACTCGGTGAAGTTGTCGATAAGTCGAAGGTCGTTTTTGACGAAAATAAACGCATACGGGTTCTGGAAGGACCGCTGAAAGGGCTCGAAGGCAGGATCGTCAAAGTGGATCGACGCAAAAAACGTGCAAAGGTCCAGCTTTCGCTCTATGAGTCGTCCTTTCGGATCGATTTCGGCTTTGAGGACATCGAGCTAAATGAACCACCGAAAAAATAGAAGAATCTATGTCGTTGGTGCGGGGTTTTCGGGAAAGGAAATTGCGCGCGAAATAAAACTCAAGGGAGCCTTCGGAACAGTCGTGTCGTTTCTCGACGACGATCCCGAAAAAATCGGGACGGACATAGACGGTATCCCGGTATGCGGACCGATTTCGTCTGCGGCCGACTGTCTTTCGCGGGTGCCCGCCGACGAGGCGATTATCGCCATACCCGAAATCGAGCAGGAAACGCTCAGACGGATACATTCGAGTCTGCAGAACGTAGGCTTCAGAAAAATACGGTTTCTCCCGCGAATATCGCAGATCCTCGATGAATCACCGCACGTTATACAGACACGAGACCTCAATCCGGAGGACTTCCTCGGACGGGACCCGGTAACCATACCGCTTCGTGAAAGCCTCTCCTATTTACGGGGAAAACGGGTACTCATAACCGGAGCGGCCGGAAGCATTGGGAGCGAGCTCTGCAGACAGCTGCTCTCGGGAGGGGCGCAGCGACTCTATCTTTTCGATCACGGGGAAAACAGCCTCTACGAGATCGAGAAGGAGCTCCGGATTCTCCAGGAGGCGGGAGTCGGCGAAGCAGCAACGATCGTACCTATCGTCGGCGAGCTCAAGGACCGGGATTTTACACGATTTATCATCGGACGGCTCAATGCGGACGTCATTTTCCATTGTGCGGCGTACAAGCACGTCCCCATGATGGAATCGAATCCGGTGGAAGCGATCAAAAACAATGTGTTCGGAACCAAGCATCTCGTCGACGCGGCGGTTGATCATCGTGTTTCCCGTTTTGTGCTCATCAGTACCGATAAAGCGGTCGATCCGGTGTGCGTGTATGGCGCGTCAAAAATGCTCGCCGAAGAAATCGTACTTCACGCGTCGACCTCGACGCTTGATTTCATGGTTGTTCGCTTCGGGAATGTGCTCGACTCCCGCGGGAGTATCGTTCCGTTGTTCAAGAAGCAGATTTTCAGCGGTGGCCCGGTCACGGTGACCGACCCGGAGGCGAATCGTTTTTTCATGACATTGCCCGAATCGGCATCGCTGGTACTCAAAGCCGGCGGGGTCGGTAAACGGG
>CAYLZA010000540.1:0-3115 GCA_964387575.1 uncultured Spirochaetales bacterium
GGGGCAGTTTATATCCGCCATAAAAGATTCCGCGATTGTATCGGTAATTTCAATACAGGAATTGACGTTTCAAGGGCTCGAGCTAATGGCGGCGACGTACCGCACTTTTGAAATTTGGATTGTTATTACTGCTATGTATTTCGTTCTTACCTTCTGCTGCTCGTTCGCCGCGCGTGCGGTGGAACGACGCATGCGACGGAGAGACTCGATCAAATGAATGAATCCTACACAGAAAACAATGACAACCAAGCAAGGCCCAACATTGTTATGTTCGTTCCGGACTCGTATCGCGGTGACGTGCTCGGGCATCAGGGAAACGAAGGGGCGTTGACGCCGAATCTGCTTTCGGTACTCCGGAGGGCAGGATACTATGTTTGGTGGAGCGGTAAGAACGATCTCGTTCGAGTTAACGAAAAGACCGATTATCTGCGATATTGCGATATGAAACACGCTCCGAACAGGAATGGCCCCGCCGGCAGGACGGCATACGCACAACCGTCAAAAACAAGCGGATACGATCCGCGTTCCGGTGCATTCTACGGCGGTGTGCTTTCGCGGGAAGGTGAGGGGCCTCGTTTCTGGGACGGAGACCGGGCATGTGTGCTGGGTGCCGTGGATATGATTTTGAATCAACCGAAGAACAGGCCGTTTTTTGCTATCTGCCGCTTTCAAAACCGCATCCGCCGTATTGCGTTGAGGAGGACTACTACAATGCGATAGATCCTGGTTCGCTACCTCGCCGTATTCAGACGCCGGAAGGAGGGAATCTGCCTCCGATACTTGATGCAATGCGGGCCGAATATCGCAGCAAAGATATACCTGAGGAAACCTGGCTGGAGATCAGACGTATCTATTACGCGATGTGCGCCAAAATAGACGCATTATTCGGTATGGTGGTGGACGCACTTCAGCGGGCAGGAATGTATGATGATACGTGGATCTTTTTCTTTTCCGACCACGGTGATTTTACAGGGGACTACGCTTTGCCCGAGAAAACCCATGCAACATTGCAGGATTGTCTGCTGCGTGTGCCGCTCGTTATTAAGCCTCCTTCGAATTTCGCAGCTGAGTCCGGCACACGCAATCACCTTACGGAGCTCGTCGATGTTACCGCTACGATTTACGACGCACTAGGAATTGACCCCGGATACTATCATCAAGGCCTCTCGCTGTGCTCTTCCCTTGCGGGCGGCGACGACGAAATCAGGAATGCCGTGTACGCAGAAGTCGGAGCCCGGCGGAATGAAGAATCGTTTATCAATAAGGAAGTACATGCAATGCCTCCGGACAGCTTTTACCGGAGACATGCGCGTGCAACACATCCGGTTCATCGTGCCGGTTCTCATGCGGTTATGTGCCGGACGCACCGCTACAAGTATATTCATCGATACTATACGCAGCGTCACGAGCTTTACGATCTGGATGCAGATCCAGCTGAAACAAACAATATATGCGGCACGCGCGGGTATGCACGGATCGAGCGGGAAATGAAATCGCAACTTCTCGATTTCTTTGTGCGAACGGTCGATGTACTTCCTTACGACGTCGATTCGCGCAAGATATAACGGTGTGTAGTAGTTGCTTTTAGTATATAGCGGCGGTATATAGCGGCATCTTTTTGTACCGTTCGTCGGATGGCTACGATAAGAACGCTTTTTTGCGTTAAAATTAGTTCGGAGGTACAATATGAGAAAATTCGCACTTTTTGCATTCAACGGCGATCCCATGTGCTTTATCCATGTGTTAATAAATGCTCTGGATCTCAAGGAAAACGGTCACCAGGTCGCGGTAGTAGTAGAAGGAAGCGCGACGAAGCTGGTCAAACTGCTTTCCGGCGGTTCGGGGTTCGAAGATTTTCAGAAAAAAACGCCGGGTATGTATAAGCTGATTGCAGATCAATTCCGCGAGGTAAAGGAGTCCGGTTTGATCAGCTGCGTCTGTCAAGCGTGCGCAAAACAGATGGGAGCTCTGGATGATGCACGCCGGGTTTCGCTGCCGCTGTGTAATGATCTCAAGGGGCATCCGTCAATGAGTCAGTACGTCAATGATAGATATGAAGTAATTTCGTTTTAAGTGCGCTATTTCACTCCCAGGGCAGAAAACAGATTTTTATCGCTTCTTTTTTCATCAGTTTTTCTATGCCCTCCTGGTAACGGCGCAGCGGCATATCGGTTGTAACCAGCGCCGATAGATCGATTGCCACGTCGAAAGCCTCGGTGGAATGCCGATCGAGATTGCCGATATGCGGATCATCCGGGGCAAATGCAGCAGAAACTCCGAGCTCTTTCGCCGTTTCGCGTCGTTGTGGTAACGGTTCGATGCCGACAACCTCAGAAGCGCCGTATGCGCTTGCCATCTGCACGGCGACGAGCCCGGCCGGTCCGAGACCCGAAATCGCCACTCGGTGGTGGCGAATAAGGTTGCTTTCGAGAAGCCGGTCAAAGGTTACCTGAACGCACATGGCGAGCTCGAGTGACGCAATGGACCGGTAGTTCAGGTCTGCGGAGACTTCCAGAAGGCTTTCCTGATCGAAAACGTTGTACTGTGCATAGCTTCCGGCGCGATGCTGACCCGGATCGCGCCAGGCAACTACGCGCGTTCCCGGTTCAAGGCCTTCAACGTCGGCGCCCGTTTCAACTACTGTCCCTAAGGCTTCGTGACCGGGCTGTCCGACGGGGTATGGATAGGTAAACGGAACTCCGGGAAACATCGGTTCATTCCGGATGAGGTGGATATCCCAGTGAGGACAAGTGGTTACAGCCTCAATTCGTACAAGCACCTCTCCGGGTCCCGGTGACGGGAGCGAATGCTCTCCCACAACGGGATTCCGCGGACTTTCGAACTGTAAAGCGATCATAGATTTTCCCATTCGAGTATAACTCCCAACGCGCCGTTTCGCTTTTCCCTGATAACCCGCCATGCCTCCGCCGCCTGATCGGCCGGAAATCTGTGCGTGATCAAAGAAAGCGTATCGATGTGTCCCTGTGCTCGCATGATGTATACCTGAGGAGGTCGGAGGGAGTTTCCTGAAAAGCATTCGAAACAGGAGGCCGGTATTCGAGTGTGTGAGCGCGGCAGACACGCTGGAATCGAGTATACACGTTCAGTCATACCG
>CAYLZA010000541.1:0-3111 GCA_964387575.1 uncultured Spirochaetales bacterium
CGTGCAATGAATGCTTCCTGCTCTTCCATGAGTTTCTCGAACGAGGGAAACTTCGAATCATAAAACGACCAGTCCGGGTGGCGTAAAAGCTCCTCGTATCGTTCGTTCCGGCCGTCTACGGGACGAAAAAACGCCTTAGGGTCGGCGATATGATAGAGAACAGGAATATCGAGCTTCGCACACTCCTCCCAGAGCGGCTTCATCCGTTCATCGCTCGGCATCAGCAGCTCTTTTTTTGTGTCACGTACGGTTAGTCCAAGCGACTTGAAAACCTTCAGACCGTCCGCGCCGCGGTTCCACATTTTTTCCACGTAATTTGCAGCCGCCTTACCAACATTGTCGTCGCGTGAAATCTCATTAAAAGGAATGGTGCACAGATGATAGAATCGATCAGGATATCTGCTTTTCAACGTATGCATCACCTCGTAATCGTTTGATACATCTTTTGCCCCACCGAGATTTATGATCGATTGTATATTCACATCGTCCATCTGCTGGACCACCTGGTCAACGGCATCAGCTCCCGCCGCTGCAACATCACGCAGATGGGCGTGACCGTCGATAGCGGATATTTTGGCTCGCTTAATCGTCGTCACTCTCTGCGGCTCGAGCGCCGGCTCAGGCACATAGTCGGCCAGAAGCATCTCGTTAGTTTGCTTTTCAGTCATGATTCGGCTCCTTTGTGTTAATAATAATATATACGATTCTCGCTGTATGTATTCAATTTATAACGTGTATACACATTATTTTACTCAGACGAAGGATTTACTATCGAAGCAGGGCATCGTTGCTGATTCACTCGGCAGATAAGGAGTGACGGGCGCAAACTCGCTACGAATGATTCTATCTACTGTCGTATTGTAAATCGGGGTGCGATGAGTAGAGCTCACGGTAACGCCCGGGTGTAATCCCTTCGTTTTTCTTGAACATCCGAATGAAGCTGTTCACACTGAAGAAGCCCAATTGATCCGATATATCATATATATGCGTATCAGTTGCCTCCAGCATCTCTTTCGCTTTCCGGATCTTTATATCGTTCACATACTGAATAAACGAATAGCCTGCATGCTGCTTGAAGTACCGACTCAAATAACTATAGGAAACATTCAAAGAATCAGCCACACGTTCGAGCGTTATGTCCTTCAACGGAAACGAGTTGACGTAGTCTTTCACTTTTTTGAGAAGATCGATGCTCTTTATTTCGCGAGCACCCGATATACGGCGGCACAAAGCTGAAACGCTGCTTGTGAAAAAATCGAGCAGAGCCTCCGGATTCTCGATAACGTAACTTTCAGGACGAGGATCGAAATGAGAAGAGTAAATATCACTTATATGTAAATCATGTCGATAGGTTACACGAATGATGATATTCGTAATCTCCGATATGAGAAATCGCAAATGATAGATAGTTATATCTCGTTTTATATTCGTACGAAGGATATCTTCAATGAGATCATTGGATGTATCTACGTCTCCGGCTTCCAATGCATTCACGAGAGCTCTTCTTTTTTCTACTGAAAAGTCATGATAAAAATTGGGCTTCGTTGATTCACCGAATACGATGCAACCGGCTCGTGTACCGACACGTCGATACGAGAGAGCATATCCGGCATCCACATACGATTTACTGATCTCCTCGATATTCTCCTTTATACTGCCGATCCCGATCGAAACGCTATGACCGAGTGTTTTTCTAATCTCTTTCTGGACACTCCTGAGACAGGCGCGTGCGTAGCCAATCGATTGCTCTCGAGAAAGAACGAGCAGAACACAGAGTCTGTCCACACTCGGAGCGAACACCTTAGCCTCGTCGCCACACACACGTTCACATACATTCGCCATATAGTACTTGACGATTTTACGATCCATTTCGGGAAAATGCTCCCGAAAATAGAGGTAATCATCGATGCTAAATAAGGCGATGAGAAAAAGAGCTCTTTCCACATTTATGCCGAGCTCTGTTTGTAACGGTTGAGTTGACTCCATACGCCTGAGTTGACCGCTGGTGAGGAGCTCGAGCAGACGTTCACGTGAATACGGCAGAGCATCATGATAGGCTTTATCTATTGTTCTGGCGCGGCTGAGAATTCCCACGACGTTGTTACGAATGTATTCCATTTCATTCCGTGATGGGTCGTTCATACCTGTGACACGGGCGGCGCCGGTCACACTGTTATCAATCAGGTCGTACATCGAAGCGATCGGACGATAAAACCGGAGACTCAGTTGTACAGCGACGAACGCGTTTCCAATAAACAGAAGAAGACATACGCCGATCAACGAGATAAGCAGATTGTTGTTCAATTTGCGTATGTCCCCGGACGGAACGACCGAAACGACATATATTCCGTAGCTTTTGAGTCTCGACCCGATGACGTTGATCCGTTCACCTACACGTGTGCCGCGAGTCGTTATTCGGGATCGGCCGGTGTAGCTCGTAATTGTTTGCACAACCAGATCCCGTATTTCAGAAGAATCGGTCGTGGAAGCTATTATATCTCCGGTTGCGTCCACCAGAAGCACCTGCTCGTTTTCGGTGGTATTTAGGTTTTTAATGAAAGCAAAGAGCTTGTCTTCCGGGAAGATATACCCGTAGAAAATGTCAGGCTGATCGAGAAAGACGTTTATCGCAAACGCGTACGCAACGTACGAACTATACGGGCGTGGAGTTTCGGTCGCAGGTATTCTTATGCTCGAGCGAATAAACGGATCGGTCCTGAACCGTTGATCCTCGAAATAGCGTTGCCAGAATCGCGAATCGTGACTGTCCAACCGTATGAAATCATCGAAATAGAGGTTGAATCCGGCGATTACCTGAGAGCTTACAACGATATGGTAATCGTCAATAACCACAAACGCTTCTTCAACGAATTCGTGCGCCCGAACGGCCTGACCGAGAAGTGAGCTCAGTGGAAGGAGCTCCAGCCGGAGAGCGGCTACAGCAGAGGTTCCCGCTTTTGCACGAGGAGGTGATTTATCCAGAAAATCTATGAGGGATTCCTCACGTAAATCAAGTTCGCCAGATATAAAGTCAAATCGCCCCTATATGGGAACTAAGCTTCGGTTTTCATCACTACCGATTTTACGGGTTAGACGCTTCCGTTCCAGCGG
>CAYLZA010000542.1:0-3096 GCA_964387575.1 uncultured Spirochaetales bacterium
GTGCACGCGTCGGCGATTACTCTCGACCCATTCCCGGTATCTGAGGGGAAATTCGCTTCCGAGCGTTTTTACGATCACCGTGCGCGGATTCTTCCCTTCCCTATTTCCGACGGTCAGTGCAGTCTCGCTCTTCGCCTGGTTGACGAGTAATTCCATCGGCGACCGGTCCGCGTCGAGATCGACCCCGTTTATAGCAAGCAATGTCTCCCCCGATGCAACACCGACGCCCGGACGTGCGAGCGGTGATCCTGAATCGGGGTCCCATACATCGCCTTCGAGTACCCGGTCTATTCGCCATGAGCCGAGACCGGTGTCAAACGAGATATCAGCGCCGAGAAATCCCTGGCCGTAATGCGGGCTCGCGGGGTAGTCGCCGCCGACTTCATATGCATGCGACGTTCCGAGCTCTCCCTGCATCTCCCACATGAGATCCGAAAATTCGGCTCTCGTCGAAACCCGGTTGAGCAACGGCTCATATCGTTTGTGAACCGCTACCCAATCGACATCGGACATATCGGCGTTCCAGAAATTGTCCCGCTGCATCCGCCAGGCCTCATCGAACATCTGCCGCCATTCGAGCGGCGGAACGATCGACACTTTGATACGGGACGGATCGATCCAACCGCTTTTTCTGCCCGGGTCTTCGGCGGCGGTTTTCTCATCGGGCTTTTCGCCGGCCGGTATCGATCTGAACTTGTTTCCGACACGATATATAAGCGTTTTTTTATCTTGCGAAACCTCGAAGCTCGTTATACCCGAGATGAGGACCTCCGTGCTCATCGTCTTGAAATCGAATACCTGAAGCACCGCCTTCGCCGGGGGTGTCGAATCACCAAACAGATTCAGGTTCTTCGCGCCTTCGATCGGCACCGTGGTGTAGAGAAGCTTTCCCGGAATCGACTCGATACGGGTATATCTCGAATCCTCGAGCGGAAATGCAACTATCCTCGAGCGGATACCGTCGAGATCGATCTCGACCTCCGGATCGTTGCCGTTTTCGCCGTCCCCTACCGGTGCCGTATCGGACTCATCTTTTTCGTCCTTCGGTTTCTCGGGCGTCGGTTGCGGCAAAAACGGATCGGGGATGTCCTTTCTGAGGGTAACCAGAAACGGCCTGGTTGCATTCGGGAAACCGAGATCGAAATGTATCGAGTCATAGACCGGATCGAGATCACGCGTGGAAATAAAGTAGAGATATTCGCCTTTCGAATCGAAAACCGGGGATCGGTCGCTCAGGAGCGGAGGGGTCGCAATCCCCTGTTCCTCGGTTTCCACATTATAAAGCTTTATTATCGAGACATGCGGTGATTGCTGAAACCGATACGCAATCCATCGACCGTCGGGGGACCATGAAAAATCGGTTAGTACGAAGTGTTCACTCGAATCTATCCTGGTTGCCGCCTGAGTATCGATTTCGACGACATAGAGCTCATTTCGATTATTCGCTACCGCAAGCCGTCTCTTTTTCGGTGCCGAGCGGACCGCGAGTATGCTTCCGAGATCGAGTTCGGTGAATCTCGTCACATCTGCGCCGGGAAATCCTTCATGGATCTCGATTCGTTCCTCACCTTCCGCGTCGGAAACCATCGCAAGCGAAACGTCCTCGGGTGTTTTCCCGCCGCCGGGATTGCTGCTCGAAACGGCCGCTTCGCCGGATTCGCCCGGATCGGCATGCGCGGTGTCCGTCGTTGCAGACGAAATCCACTGCGCGTGTCCGTACCGTATTCCGTCGGGTTCTCCGTGCCGGATCACCGGTCCCTCGAATAATCCCATATGAAAACACTTTCCACGCACGACTGTAGCGAGCAGATGCCCGTTCGGATGGAGCTCGTACTCATCGAGGTATTCAAGCGGTTGCACGTATTTTCTATTCCGTTCGGTCCGTGGGCTCGGATAATCGACCTCGACCCGATGTGATTCGTTCCTGTCCGGTTCATACACGAACAAATCGGCGCCCGCGTGATACACGATGCTCTTCCGGTCGGTCGACGGATGCCGTACGTAGTAATCTTCGTGGTCGGTATGTCTCGTAAGATCCGATCCGTCCGGCCTTACCGAGTAGAGATTTCCGATCCCTTCATGATCAGATGCAAAATAGACTCTCGATCCCAACCAGAGCGGATGCGTGAGGTTCCCGTCCAGCGAAATCAACCGTTCGAACTCGCCGTTTCCGTCGGCATCTATCCAGAGGTCTCCAGCGGTTCCGCCGCGGTATCGCTTCCAGTATGCCGGTTCGCTTCCGACCATCCCGTATCGACCGAGGACGACTCCGCGTTTCGATCCGTATGAGACGGTGAGTGCCGGACCGATCGGAAGCTGCTCCGGTTTGCCACCTTCGGGATCGACGCGAAATATCGTCGTAAAGCGAGAGCTGTGTTGCTCCGATGCACTCGCGTACAGGATAGCGCCGTCGGGATCCCATCCGCATACCAATGCGTTCGTGCCCTGAAAAGAAACTCGTCGTGGCTGACTCCCGTCCGCATCGATAACGAACACTTCCATCGGTCCTTCTTCGGTACCGCTAAAAGCTATCGTTTTCCCATCAGGCGAATATCGCGGATAACGGGCTACTCCCTTACCCGCTGTCAACCGCCGTGCGGTTCCGCCGTCCGCGGATACCTGCCAGAGATCGTCCTCGCTCGAGAAAACAATCGTGTCTTCATGAATCGTCGGAAATCGATAGTAACCTTCGTGTTTTTTCATTGGGTAGCATACTATGTGCTACGTGGATTAAGTGCAAGACGAGCGGGGATAGCAGAGAGAAACGATACTTCCTTTTCCGTGATGGCCTTCTCATCCTCGACAAGCAGGATCCGCTCCCCCGAGGCGGTAGTCATTTTGCCGGCTTCGACCGCATCGGCCGCTTCCGGCGATTCATGGGAAAGTGGGAGATAGATAACGAATGTCGTTCCTTCACCGGGGATCGAGCTTACATCGAGAGCCGCATACTCGAGCTCCGAATCTTCCGTATTGCTCGAGACTCCTGCTGCCGCAACGGATCTCATTACATATGTTTTTATCGATAACCTTCCTCCCTCGGGCATCGCGTCTCGGGCATTGACGACCAGGTTCATGATTACCTGTTCTATTTTGCCC
>CAYLZA010000543.1:0-3090 GCA_964387575.1 uncultured Spirochaetales bacterium
ATCTGAACAAGGTGAACGCCCGCTCGACATACGAAAGCAGTCGCCTTCCTTCGCTGGTTAGCGCCATCCCCCTCGCCAACCGCGCAAAAAGACGAACACCGAGCTCATCTTCGAGCCGACCGATAGATTGACTGACCGCAGGCTGAGTGATATAGAGCTCGCGCGCAGCGGCGGAGACACTTCCCGTTTTCGCCACGTGATAGAATGCCCGGTATAATTGAAGGTTTACATCCATAGAGCTCTCCCGGTATTCACGGCAACGCAAAATCCACATAATTCGGATCACTCAGATGTGATCCAAAGCGCGAATCTACGCATAAATTAAATTTATGTCTGATAGAAGTATTTTTCATTTTACTTATACCACATATCTCGATACAGTATACATCGCGCTGAACATAAGGGGCGAGCGGTCGCCAAATCAATGTCGGATGCGCAGAGGTGAAATATGGTTCATGCGGTTGTAGGGACGAATTGGGGAGACGAAGGCAAAGGACGAATGGTGGACTACTTCGCCGAACAGGCGGATGTTGTTATTCGCTTTCAGGGAGGAGATAACGCCGGACACACCGTCGTAAACGAACGTGGCAAATTCGCATTCCACAACTTCCCATCGGGGATCTGTTACCCGGGAGTTACCAACATCATCGCTTCGGGATCCGTCGTAAGTCCGGAGTCGTTTTTACATGAACAGGAGGAGCTACGGTCGGCCGGGCTCGACGCAGAAAACATCCGCATTTCGGATCGTGCGATTATTATCATGCCCTATCATCTTCTGCTCGAAAAGCTCGAAGAAGAACGTCTCGGCGATAAAAAATACGGATCGACGATGAGCGGGATCGCTCCTTCGTACGCGGACAAGTATGCAAAAAAAGCTATTCAAGCGGGCGAGCTTCTCCACCCCGACTATTTACGTTCTCATCTCAAGGCGATTCTCGAATACAAGAACCTGATTATCGAAAGATGTTACGGGGATCAGCCGCTCGAGCTCGAACCGTTGTTCGAACAGATGGTGGAATACGGGAAGTCGCTCAAAACGTATATCACCGACACTGCGCCGATTATCGAAGATGCCCTTCGCGGGGACAAGAATATCATCCTCGAAGCGCAACTCGGAGCGCTCCGCGATATCAGCCATGGAATCTACCCCTATACTACCTCATCATCGGTACTGACAGGATATGCGTCTGCGTCCGTGCCGATTCCCGCACATAAAATCGAATTGGTTACCGGTATCACAAAGGCATATTCTACCTGCGTAGGTGCGGGTGCGTTCGTCACCGAAATAACCGACGAGCTCGCAGATCGTATTCGGGAAAAAGGTAAGGAATACGGTGCGAAAACCGGCAGGCCGAGAAGGATCGGATACTTCGACGCCGTCGCAACCGCTTATGGGACAATGCTGCAAGGCGCAAACGAAATCGTCGTAACCTGTCTCGATGTGTTGAGCGGGATGGGAGATCTCAAAATTTGTACCGGATATGAAATCGAAGGAAAACGCAAGAACAATTTTCCGATCTATCCGGAGCTCCTGAATGCAAAACCGGTGTATGAACAGATGCCGGGATGGGACGAAGATATTACCGGAGTGCGAAACTTTGACCGGCTACCGGAAAACGCGAAACGCTACGTTTCGAGAATCGAAGAGCTGATCGGCGTGGATGTCCGCTACATATCGGTAGGTCCGGAACGGGAAGATCTCATCGTTCGCCGGTCATGTGGCCGTCGCACAATCGACCTGTCACTCCATAATTGAGTTCAAACCAGGAACCATAAATCTGTTTTACATCGTTTTTACATGCCGTTTACGCTGTCATAGGAAAACTCGTTCAGCTCTATGATATCTTTCTCTCACCGACATAATGGAGGACCGGTATAATGTTCAAGAGAGTCGCGATATCTTTCGTCTGCGTGTTTTTTGCAGTAAGTCTGATTGCGCAGGAGTCCGACGGCGGAAACGCCACGACCGCTTCCGGAATAACGCTTCTCGAATACGTCGAACAATATGCTGCAGTCTCGGACAAGGTTTCCGACGTCGTATCCACAATCGAGGATATCGAAACAGAGCTCAATGCGGCAAAGGTTCGAAGAGAATCGGCGCTTCGTATCGAGGAAATTGCAGTCGAGCTCGAAGCCGCGCGAATGAGCAAAAGAGAAATTAGCAATCAGGAAATCATGAGCGCGGTAGAAACGTTCCTTGCATACGTGCAGGCCGAACGTGATCACCGGCTTGCCCTGTATTCATCTGATATTTCCGAACAGGAATACAAGAGGATGCAGGGACGGTTTTCTTCGGGGATTATTACCGAAAAAGAGCTGAAAACGAGCTCGATTTCACTGCTTCAGGCCGAAAAATCGATTGCGGCGGCGTTGCGCTCGCTTACACAAAGCCGGGCGAAGCTGACTCGTCCACTCGATCTCGATTCCGACACGAAATTCGATACCGAAATCGAATGGAAGAGTTTCGATACCGACTCACTAACGCTCGATGCCAAAATCGTACGGCAAAATAGCTACGAGTTTTTCAAAGCAGACAACCTGCAGCGTATCAAAGAAAAAACGGCACTGGCCAAATCGGACAAAACTATCTACACCAAAGAAGAAATTGAAACGGCACAGTCGGAGCTCGCCGATGCTGAAGATACTCTCGATACCGCAATCTGGAGCATCGAAGATCAGGTAACCGAAATGCGTTATCAGATTACATCGGCCGTTACCGATCGACGGATACAGCAGAATAATTTCGCCCTCCGTAAACTCGATCTCGAAGAGCTCGAGCTCAAGTTTTCATACGGAGAGGTGTATCAGAGCGATGTCGACTCCGCGCGTCGCGCGCTCAGAGAAGCGGAAGATGCACTTCTTCAGTCGGAAGAAATCCTCCAAAAGCTTTACCTCGATTGGACCAATTTGTCCGGTGGAGAGTGTATGGAAGCACTCACATCCATGATCAATTGACGTTCTTCTCTGCATCGAAAGCATGTTTTTGCGTAACACGTAATAAACTCTAAAACAAACAACGTACGCGACGTGAATCGCCCCGCCCTCCCGGATCAGCTTTGGAGCAAACAACCACCTGCGCGGTCCAAAGAC
>CAYLZA010000544.1:0-3083 GCA_964387575.1 uncultured Spirochaetales bacterium
TTACGAAAATGCGGTTGCGAAAACGCCGGCAGTTACTCTTCCGGCGAAAAATCTTCCGTTCCCGCTCCGCATACCGGACAGACCCAGTCCTCCGGCAGATCTTCAAAGGCGGTTCCAGCATCTACGCCGTTGTCCGGATCGCCTTCTTCGGGATCATAAATGTAGCCGCATACATCACAAACGTAACGTTTCATGTTGAAGTCTCCTTGAAGTGTTGGGGTATTGTAATGATATTATTCCCGGCTGCCAAGTTCCCGGTCGAACATGTACAGAACCTGTGGTTTGTCGCCTACGAGCTTGAGTCGGTCTATAATATCGGCCGGCGCAGCTTCTTCTTCAACCTGTTCGTCTACGAACCACTGAAGGAAACTCTCGGTCGCAAGATCGTCGGTTTCACGCGCCAGGCGAACGAGATCGTGAATGCAACCGGTTATGTGTTTTTCGTGTTTCAAGGCAGCTTCAAATGCCGCGAGTATCGAATCATACTCCGCTTTTGGTTTTTCTATTTTCTCGAGCTCGGCTTTTTCTCCCCGACTATTGAGAAAATGGTAGAACTTCATCGCATGGCCAACTTCTTCCTGAGCCTGTGCCATAAACCAATGAGCTACACCCTTCCAGTTTTTAGCCTCCATATCAGCCGCGATAGCGAAATAGATATAAGCTGAAGCCAATTCTTCGCGGATTTGATTATTCAATGCATTTACCAAATTTTTTTTCATCTCTTCCTCCAAAAGGTTTGCTTTCAGTATTGCTACAATATAAAGATAAATCGGCCCATCGTCTGCATTAGCTGCATTGTTTTTTCCACACGCTTTCGGTATCTGCCGGGGGCCGGCTCACATCGGGATTGATACCGTATCTGGTCAGAGCAAAATCATAGCGAGCCGGATCGTCCGGGCTGAAACGCCGGAAATCGTCGGTAATCTCCAGACATGCATTGAGTGATCCGCTTTTCCTGCCGGTAAATCCGAGCTCGGTTGCCATATTGAACATATGCACATCCAACGGGATCAGGAGCTTTGATGCAGGAACGTGTCTCCACGGCCCCGGATCTACCGCATCCCGTCGAACCATCCAACGCAGATACAGATGCAGCCTCTTACAGCAACTACCGCGAGACGGATCGGGATGTATGAATGACGGCCTGTTATAGCGTTCGTACGATAAATCGAGGAATTCCTTTACACTCGGCATTTTGCCTCGAGGTCCGGATTGCCCGGACAGCACCACCCGGTCGTTATCACCGGCAGAACCCGTCAAGCGTCTTCCGGCTCAATCTCCAATACCCGCGCAAGTTTTACCGGATCGATTCTGAACTGCGAACCTTTACCCTGATAAAACCCATGGTCACGTATGAGATGAATACTCAAATCCGAAAAAACGATTTCCTCGTCGATATGTTTATTACGTACGATCGTATTCGTCTTCGGATAAATCCCCTCCCCGTCGAACGGTGAAGGGAGCTTACCTCTAACAGTTTCCACACGAACCTCGAAATGAGGATCAACCCCGGTAAACTCGCCAAGACCTTCTTTACCGGCATCACGAAAATCCTCCATTCGTCTGCCGATCTGTTCATGGGTCAATCCCATCCGTTTTACCCGTCCGTCGTCTTCGGTAATAATATCGATGAGATTACGATCATCCGGTCCGAAAAAACCATACAGCGTTATTACGCCGGGCTGCATATTATCCTGTGCTTTTTGAAGCTGTGGACTTTGTTTCATAGGATCTTTACCACCTCAAGCAAACTTGTCGAAGTAAATCAACTCGTCCGGAACTCCTTTTTTATGAAGCACCTCGATACATGCATCGATCATTCCGGGACTGCCGCACAGATACGCCTCGGTATTATCTCCGTTCTCCATATGTCGATCGAGCACTTCGGTAATCAGCCCGGTATCACCGTCCCATTCATCCTCTTCCCTGGGTGCGGACAAGGCCGGGATAAAACTAAAATCGGGGAGTTTATCTTCGAGCGATTTCATTTCATCCACGAGAAAGAGATCTGCTTTGGTAACGGCTCCGAAGAAATATTCGACGTGTCGGTTTATACCTTTTTCCACCATATCGTGGAGAATCGATTTTATCGGCGCCATTCCCGACCCTCCGGCAATACACACGACCTTTCGTTCGCTGTCTCTGAGAAAAAAATCTCCATACGGGCCATTGAAGATGACCTCTTCACCTTCCTTCAGATAATTGTGGACGTAGGTCGTACAAATGCCGTTCGGAACGAGCCGCACCTCGATTTCTATTGCATCGGTCCTGCTCGGCGGGGAAGAAAGTGAATAGGCTCGGTAGACCGGTTCGTCGGTTAACTCGTATTCGGGAGTCTGAAACTGAATGAACTGACCTGCAGTGAAATTGATCTCCGCCGGATCGCTGAGCTTGAGCGTTACTTCCTTGATATCATGGGTAAGATCCCTGATTCGCTCAACCGTGCTCAGATACTGCTTGACGTTGAACAATTCCTCCGGAATCTCGATCTGCATATCGTTCTTGACTTTGATCTGACAGGAGAGCCGGATATTATCGTTCATCTCTTCTTCGGTCATCCAGGGAAGCTCGGTCGGAAGGTACTGACCGGCACCGTCGGTGACCTTGACTTTGCAGAGTCCGCAGGAGCCGCGGCCGCCGCACGCGGATGGGATAAAAACCTCCTGCCCCATCAGCGTGGAGAGCAGGCTGCTTCCACCTCGAACCGTGTATTCTTTTTCTTCGTTTGCGGTGATTTTTACTTCGCCGTAATTTGCTATCGTCGCATCGGCAATCACCATGAGCACGGCAAGAAACGTCGCGATGCCGGCTACCGAGCCGATACTTACAAGAAGTGTGGCAATAGGAATCATTACATCCTCAATTCGTTACTTCTATATGCTGATCATTCCGGTAAATCCGATGAACGCAAGCGCCATCATTCCGGTTATTATGAGCGTAATTCCCGCTCCTTCGAGCCCTCTCGGAATCGGTGCCTTTGCGATTTTCTGACGGATCCCCGCCATCGCAAGTATTGCGAGGAACCACCCTATTCCACTCCCGAGCCCGAAAGTAAACGAGGAAAGCAAATCGTACTCCCTGAT
>CAYLZA010000545.1:0-3074 GCA_964387575.1 uncultured Spirochaetales bacterium
AGCAGAGTTTTTATCTCCTGTGGAGGTTCCTGCCCCTCTTCGCCGTTACTTGTGTACCATACTGCGAATAATGGCCACTGCTGTGGAGCACCACGTTCAGGCACAAACGGATACGGATCGTAAAGGAATCGAGTCGTCGATGCCTTGTCTCCGTGCCAAGTGCCCATAGCAATTTCACTTGCCGTTTGTCGTGTCGATCTGAGGCTTGAATCGATCTTTCTCATCGAAACATCAAAGCCGAACGCCTTCCAATCCTCGACAATGATTTCGAGCATATCCGTAGACGGATAACCTCTTTCTTCATACTCTATAGTCCAGTCAATCGGATTTCCTTCGCGATCGAGCCATTTACCGTTTCGTTTTTCAAGATCAATCTCTTTAAGAAGCGACTCGGCACGGTCCGGATCGTACTCCGCGTATGCATTGGCATACTCTTCCTTGAAGTACGGAGTACTCTCCATAACGGTAAATTGCCGTGGTTCCCCGGCACCAAGGAATACGACTTCGTTTATCGTCTCACGATCTACAGTGAGTGACAGTGCTCTTCTGAAGTTGGACTCCCAGAAAAGCTCGAGCAGCGGATCATCGTTTACCAACGTCAAGTTCGGAATAAGATTCATTACACTTCCCAATCCTTCCGTCCATTCTAATACTCGATACCCGCCTTGGTCTGCCTGTTTCTTGTACAAGGGCATTTCCGTTATAGACGTATAGTGCCCGTCGAGGTCTATTTCTCCGCCTATTATCATACCGGTTGCAACTTCTTTCGTCGGAGCGATTTTACATATCACCCGGTCGATGTACGGTAACTGCTTTCCTTCCGTGTCCACTTTGTAGAAGTAAGGATTTCTTTCATAGATAAACTGGGTTTCCGTCTTGTCTACGAGTACGTACGGAACCATAACCGGTGCTTGTCCCATCCTGATTTGGTTCGAGTACGATGTAGTTCGCAGCTCGGGATAGTAGTCATACCAGTTCTCGAATCCAGCTTCTTTCGCTTTTTTTGTAGCCTCCTCTTGTCCTACAAAATCCGGATGATACTGACTCATGAAGTGCTTAGGGCTGGCCCATTGATGCACAAGCCCCGGATGAGTTCCCGCTTGAATCTCGAATACAGGATTTGGACTTGGAAAGGTGATACTCACTTTGTATTTGTCGATCTGATTCAGCTCTACCACTTCCCCACCAAGCGTAAGAACTCCGCCTGGCCGTGGTGTAAGCTCTTCATTGAGTAGCTCCTTCTCCACATTATATACAATATCATCAGTCGTAAATGGTTGACCGTCCGACCATTTGAGTCCTTTCCGCAAGGTCCATGTAAAGGTTTTGCCGTCCGATGACATTTCGAAATCCGACGCGAGGTCCATTATCGTAGGCATAAACTTCTCGTCATCGAGCTCGAGAATACCTGAAAAGTCGAGTAAACTGGAATGCCCACCCCACGGCCTGTCCGGCGCAGTAGTCACTACATATGCTGTACCTCCATATCGTCCCGGTTCATCATACGGTTCTATTACGGCCGGATTTTCGGGCAACCGCTCTTCAAGTGGCGGCAACTCACCTCTCTCAACCATCTCGGCAAGAAGCGGTGCTTCATTGCCCGCGTAAGCGTCGGATGATTCCGTCCCCATCTCCTGTTGTGCACCTGCGAATACTACAGACGCAGTTAACAGGAGCAAGAACACCAATAAATTCCTCTTTCTCATAAAACCCCTCCTTAAAGGATTTCCTGTTCTCAAATCAAATTTTTGACTTGAGCAATATCTGGTATACAGGATATAACAACGGTAGTGATCTTGTCAATGCCGAATAACCGTTTTCGGCCTGAATACGTCATTCGGCATACAAGATATACCGACATCGAACTGCGTATAAATTCATGAGGAATAATTCGCAGATAAACGACAAGGAGGTAGTTATGTCTAAATACCCCAATTTACTTATGATTCATTGCGATGAAATGCGTGGAATGGCTATGAGTTGTTCGGGCGATCCAAATGTAAGCACGCCGAATATTGATCGCTTGGCGTCTCAAGGCCTTGTATTTAGTCGTGCATTTACGCCCGATCCGGTTTGCAGTCCTGCTCGCAGCAGTATGTTGACCGGGCGCATGCCACACAACACGGGGGTAACTCGCAACAACGAGCATTTGCGTGAAAGTGTTTCAGTACTTTCCGAAGAGACTCGAGCTGCCGGATATATGACGGGACACATCGGTAAGTGGCATGTCCACGGCGGGTACTCCGGACCGACGGCGTATAGACACGTACATCGTTCCGGACAACGTGGATTTGACTACTGGGCCGGGTACGAGCACGGACACGACTAATGTACCGGAGGACCACATCTCAAACGCGCGCCAATCTCTCGTATCATACTACGCTATGATTGAATCACTCGATTGGAATCTGGGGCGCTTACTCGATCATATTCAAAGGTTGGATCTCGACAAAAAAACAATAGTTGTATTTACGAGCGATCACGGGGACATGATGCTGAGTCATGGGTGCAATTGGAAAAGACGTCCATTCGAAGAAAGTATTCGAGTGCCGTTTATCATCCGTTGGCCGGACGGAATTACATCCGGAAGAGAGTGCAACAATTTATTCAGTCTGATTGATATCGCACCTACTATTAGGGATCTACTATCGATTCCTCGACGTAAAAGTGATGGCGTTAGTCATGCGTCGTTGATGAGAGGACACAAGGAAAAGTTTTCGTCTGAATCTGTCTATTTGAGTTGCCACTGGCTTGGTTGTCGAGAATACGATCAAGTCCCGCAAAAAAAACGGCCTATCCCGCGTATATGTCAATAAACATGTTTCAACTATGTGTTGACACACTGCGGCAAATTCGCTAAATTGCGACCGAATTTGTGTGAATCCCGGGACTCAGCCCGTAAAGCGCTTGTTCTGGGAATAAGCTGGAAAGCTGGAAAATCTCGAAATACGATTTTGCGCAAATAGTATTTAAAGGAGTAAAATGTGAATTTGAAAAAGTATGTTTCACTGTTTGTCATCGCTCTATTTCTAATTATTACTTTTGGTTGCTCAAGTCTTAAGGGTTCTTTGCCG
>CAYLZA010000546.1:0-3073 GCA_964387575.1 uncultured Spirochaetales bacterium
GTCCGTACGGAGTATTGTCGGGAGGAGAAAAACAACGTGTTTCGATTGCCCGATGCCTGAGTCAGGAAGCGACGGTGCTGTTACTCGATGAGCCGTGTGCTTCGCTCGATCCACCGACGAAAACGGAAATAATCGAATTGCTCGAAGAGCTCAATGAAGAGAAGGAGATTACGGTGGTTATGGTGACACACGATCAGCACCGGCTCGAGCGAACAGGCTGGAGAACGTATGTAATGAGTGAAGGTACGCTCGAGGGTTGATATGCTTCGATATCTTACGTATCCCCCGATTCTACGCGGCTTTATCGTGCTCATCGTGGCGGGTGCGGTGTTTCCGCTTACCGGAGTGTTCGTGCTTCGTCTGAATCTGATAACCCTGCGATTTACATTGATGCATGGAACACTGCTCGGTGGTGCGATAGCGCTGGGATTTGGATTCAATCCACTGTTCGCAGGTGTAGTCGTCAACGTGCTTCTCATTGCCGTAATCGCAGGATTTAATACCCGTTTCGGTCGAAACCTCGGGCATATCACTACCTTTTTCATGGTGCTGACCATCGGGCTGGCGTTTGCCGTCATGTATAGGATGCAGGTGCCGGCAAAAGACACTTTGTCGATTCTCTGGGGAAATTTGTTTGCAATGGGAAACCAGGACGTTATCTTAACGATAGCGTTCTCGGTGGTGACCGTAGCGTTCGTGCTTTTTTCGTTTGCGCAGCTGAAGGCCGTCATTTTCAGCCGGGAAGTGGCGTTCAGCGCCGGTATCAACGATCGACTGCTCTACAACGTCGTGTTGTTTCTCACCGGCTTGACGATAGCTTTTGCAATGAGACTCATCGGCGCGCTTCTGCTCGATGCGTTGCTGCTGCTTCCGGCTATTCTTGCGACGTTTTTTGCACGGAGCACGAAACAGCTTTTTTTGATATCGGCGATTGTTGGAATCGTCAGCAGTATAAGTGGCTTTTTTGTATCTATCGCGATCGATATTCCGGCGAGCTCGGGAGTTACGATTATTGCCGCCGTATTCCTTGGGATTGCGGTCGTTATCCGGAGACTGAAGAAGTAGCTCGAAGTACAAAGGAGGACGATATGAGAAAATTCACACCATTTATCGTTACGATGCTTGTGTTTTTCGGGGGCGCGACGCTTTTTGCGTCACCGGCCGCCGAAGAAGAGGCCGGCGGTGACACCGGCATTGTTGCAACGACTTCCTGGGCGGCAGCTTTTGTATATGCGACGGGAGCGGAAGAGGTCGCCGTGCTCGCACCGTACCAGCTTCGTCATCCTCCTGAATACGAGCTGAAGCCTTCAGATATCCGCCTCGTAGGTGAAGCGGATATCGTTATATACGCGGGTTACGAACGAATGGTGAGTAAAATCAGAGATGCAACCGGTAACGAGGGACCGGAGCTTCTGCAAATCGTTACTCAGTACGATATAGATACGATACGTGAATCGGTTATGTCGATTGCGTCGATACTGGATACCGAAGAGATCGCCGGCGAAAAGATCGAACAGATCAATTCCTTTTACGCCGACTGGAAAAATGAGCTCGAAGAGTCGGGTCTTGCCGGAGCACGTGTGGTGTGTCACGCCTTTCAGCGGCCTCTCGTACAAGAGCTCGGAATGGAAGTAGTCGGAGTGTTCGGTCCGGCACCGCTGGAAACACGCGAAATAGATGAGCTTACCAGATTAGCACCGGCGCTTATCATCGACAATTATCACAATGATGTCGGCAAACCGCTGCGGGAGACGCTGCAGAATGTTCCGACTGCGGTTTTTGTCAATTTTCCTGGAGTCGAGAACACCGTTACGTTGCTGGATGTGTTGAAGGAAAACAGAAACCGTCTGAGAAATATGCTACCGAAAGTCGACTCAGCCAAGTAAAGTCGCCGTGAAGTAATCGAAGGAACGGATGATATGGATCTACTCGAAAGTATACGAAGAAGACACAGTGTCCGCCGATTTGCGCCAAAGCATGTGAAAACTGAAGATCTCAAAGAGATGGTCAGACGAGGTTTGTTGGCTCCTTCCGTGGAGGTGATACGCGAACATCGATTTGTCGCGATTACCAACACCGAGCTATTGACTCGAATGGCGAACGAGGTCTCGAGTGCACTCGACGGAATTGCCGAAAGCCATGGCCTCTCCGTCGAGAGTGACCTTGCCCAAAACGACTGGTACGCCACGTTTTTTGCGGATGCCCCTGCCGTAATTGCCGTCGCTTTTAAGCCGTTGCCCGATACGGAGGCGGAAAAAGAGTATGAGCGGGAGAGTTACTCCCGTTCGCATCCCGAATACCAGAGCGTCGGGGCGTGTATTCAGACCATGCTGCTTTCCGCAGTTGATCTCGGTCTCTCCGCATGTTGGCTCACCGCACCGCTCGTGGCACGAAGCCGGATCGAGTCGCTTCTCGGTCTGCACTCACCGTGGAAACTCGCGGCGCTCGTCGCCGTCGGGTATGCGGAGGAAGAAGTCGAGCGTTCGCAGCTACCCACACTCGAGAGTGCATGGCACATGATTGATTAGTTACATCGATGCGTTGATGTGGTGATGCGGATGAAAGGCACGCGAGCCGGGTACTCCGCCGTCGGCGCAAGCCGATCGTCTGCGTAGCCCGGCTCATTCGTGAAACCGCTTCAGCGGCTTGCTATAGCTCGACCGCTATAGCTTGATCTGTACGCCGGCCGTCGTCTGGCTTCCCAGGTAGCCCCAGTATGCATACTCGAGCTTTATAGCAAGCGCTTCGGTCAGATGATAGTTCACTAAAGCTCCCTCATACGAGGCAAAACCGAGGCGAAAGCTCGGATCGGTTTCTCCCCACAAAGATCCTGAATAGGAAAAGTAATTTGCTCCGATTCCAATAGCGACATATACATCTATGTTGTCGAGCCATGCCGCCGATTGTCGGAAACAGTCGGCGCTATTCGAGACCCGCCCAGGGATTCGTGGCTTTTTCCTGGCCGATCGTCGTCGGATTACCGTGACCGGCGTACACAACCGTCTCATCCGGGAGCTTGAAAAGCACTTCCTTGATACTCCACATGATCGCCCCGGTATCGCCGCCGGGCATA
>CAYLZA010000547.1:0-3072 GCA_964387575.1 uncultured Spirochaetales bacterium
TTGATGCGAGCACCGAAGCAAGGCCTCTTCGAGAAAATCACCCGCGGCAAGCATGCTTCCAATTTCTTCAGGGAACGTGAGCCGGAGCAGTTGATGATCACCATGTGGATTATCTGAGAGGATCTGGACGAATTTTCCCTTAACGTCCACGGATGCGATGCTTTGGTCGGGGATTTTCACGCCGAGATTCTGTTCGGTCGGAAAAGGGCTTTCCGGATCTTCCTCGATCTCCGCATACCTTTGCTTTACGAATTGATGAAAAAAGTCGTTAAAGGTAACGGAGCTAATCTTGCCCTCGCTATAATTGAGGGAACATCGTTCCTCTTTCTCGAGCTCTTCGAGATTTCCGGCAACTTTGAGCTCCGTGTCCGATATCAGTTCCGCAAGTGATTCGCGTTCGCTCTTTTTCTGATTCGCGTACCGCTGTAGGAATGATACAAACTCAGGAAACGGCACCGTTCGCGCCTGTTTTTTGAGAGAGTACATCTTTAAAAGCGCCAGCACGTCGGTTTTTGCGGACATAACTCTACATTAAAATACTACACACTACATACGTATGTACACTGCGAGCAGTGTAATCAGCAGACAACCAAGACCAATGATAATCGCCGTATACGCCCATTTCGGAAGACCGTTTTTATCGGAGTTATCCTTTTGATTATTCACCAATCGTCCACTCTCAGCATATTCAAGACCGTCTCCATCATGTTCGGGAGAGACGAGTCCCGATTCTACATACGCGAAAGCTCCCCGGTCATTGTCTTTCTTTGGCTGCCCCCGGGAAAGATATCCGCACGAGGGACATCCGTTTGAAAACAACGATTCTTTTCCCGTAAAGGAGCATTCAGGACACTTGACGGCATCGAATACTCGACCGCAGTGAGGACATTTCGACGCCCGGAGACCGACCGGTTTGCCGCAATTCTCACAAAAAAAACTCTTCGTTGTCACATTCCGCTCCCCTGATTGGCGACGACATCATTATACCAGACAAGAGCCTCGCGAACGATACTCTCCGGAAGAACCCTGGACTGGTTTCCTCGATTAATCGACTCCATCGTATCAAGAATAAAGTAGTATTCTGAGTCTCCTTCCGGCAACGGGTGATGGTAGAACTCCTCATCGAGAGGAGCCACGACAAGTGAAGAAGCCTTTGAGTCGAAAAGCACGCTTCCGCCTTTGCATGCAAGCGATCCGCTGAAACTTACCCAACGTTCAACCGTCTCTGACGTTTCACCGGCGAGCGTTATCTCCACCGCCCCGTTTCCGTACCAGAACAACATTCGATTTTCGGTGTCGGCACGCATTCCGTCGGGACGACCGCGAAGCCAAAAAACGAGCACCGTAGAAATCAGCACGTGCTCGAGTGAAACGGACCTATCCGGGGTGCTCCCGACCGGCCCGTTCGGCTGTCCGGATGATTGTTCGCCCCGGTGCGGCTGCGAAAAAACGAGCTCTGTTTCCATACCAATGGTTTCTCCAAGCCCTTTTTCCTCTATAAATCTGCGGAGCTCGAGCATCGGCGGCGTATATATGACCGGATGAAATACATAGCGTAACCCGGGCGGAATCGATTCACGCTTCGATTTCGACGGTTTCAAGCCGTAATTTTCCTGAGGAAATGTGAGCGTGTCGAAAAAATCGATCACGCCGACCGTCGATGCAATATCTTCACGGGAGTTGAAGATCGAGATTCCGCGCCCGTGATCCGACGCCGCGGCGTCGAGCACTATTCCCGACCGGTCGGAACCGCTTTGTCCGGACGTCACCCTCGAATCGATTTCGGAAACCACATCACCCGCCCCGTGTTTTTTCCACAGGGTAACCCGTTTTTCCCGATCCGGTGCATCATCGGGAACAATCACCATCAAACCGTCACCCATAATTGTCCGGTTATTCCCTATATCTTTCGCACGCCGAGTATCGTCAGATCGTCATACTGATCGTCCTCTCGAAGATACGGGTAGTATACATACTCGGGAAGCTCCTCGTCCTTCGTCGGACTTCCGAAATACTTCGAGTATTGGACAAAGTGTTTCTTCAGGAAGTCATCGATGTTTACATCGACGCGCACACGATTATCCTCGGTTGCGTCGGGCGGAGTATAGAGCCTGAATATCTTGTCCACGCTTACAATCGCCAGCACCGATTCACGAACGGTTCCGGTACATGCGGCAAAATCGAAAACGAGCTCTTCATTCGGAATCGGGTTGTGGTATTTTTCGAGCTTGAACGTCGATTTGTTCATGACCGCGTTTACCAATTCGTGGATCCTCGGTATTCCGAGCTCTTCGCTTCCCTCACCGACCACATGCGTTTCATGAGGGGTTCCCGCTTGCCCTCCTTCATGTTCACATACTATCGGTTCATAGTTTTCGTTTCTGAATACCCGCTTATCTTCCTCCACTCCGTCGGTAAACAGCAGCAATGCGTCGTTGTGCTCGAGCCTGGTGGGCACCTGTTGAAATCCTGTTCCCATCTCGACGAGATCCGTAGGAAAAACGCCCGCCGCGGGAGATTCGGGCAACTCTTGCTGCACCACCTTCGCCTCCGACTGATCGTAGAAATGAACATACTTATCACCTGCGTTACAGTAATAGGCTGCACCGGTTTCGACGTTGAGGATGATCAGCATCAACGTCGCAAACCGTCCCTTGAATCCCCGTTGCTCCACGAGATCGTTGATTCGATACGCGAGCTTGTCGAGATGGATGCCTTCGTTTTTCAGGCTCCAGTTGCGGAAATAATCGAGAAATATCGTCGCCACCTCGACCATGATCAGCGAGGCGGGAACTCCCTTTCCGGCTACATCGCATTTTATGATCGCGTAGTGCTTGTCATCGAGACGGGTAAAATCGAAGTAGTCTCCCGATACACCTTTTGCGCCTTCGTAGTACCCGAAAAACTCGACGTTTTCGTTCTCTTCTCGGGCGGTGGTAAGTTTACGCCCGGTGCTCTCGTCCTGAATCAAAGGGGTAAACATCTTCTGCGTATCTTTACCGAGGATGAGGTCCTTATTGGCGGCCGCCGCTTCCGCCAATCCCTGGGTCATCTGATTGACCGAATCGGCAA
>CAYLZA010000548.1:0-3052 GCA_964387575.1 uncultured Spirochaetales bacterium
AACATATAAGGGTTACGATGATATGAAAGACCACGTATCACATTCACGTGCGCCGCACTCCGACGCTGCTGCGGGGACGAACCGGATTCGTGAAGAGCTCGATAAGAGCAAGTTCGTGCGCAATTTCAGAGCTCTCGAGATCTATTTGGTGACGGCGTCCGACTCTCCTCACGCAATGGAGCATATCGGACGTATCAGAGAAACCGAATTCCGGGCCGAAGGCGGCGGCACCGGAAAAACCTCGGATGTTGATGAGTACGATAGCCAACCGGGGTGCCGACAATTGATCGCATGGGATCCCGAGGCCGGTGAGATCGTATCGATGTACCGGTTCATTCGCGGCGACGAGGCGCTTTCGGAGGATGAGGTCAGGCTTCCGACTGCGCGTCTATTCGATTACTCGGATGATTTCAAGCGTGATTATCTCCCTTATACGATAGAGCTCGGCCGCTCGGTGGTAAATCGAAGCGCCAGGAAAAAACTCCACGGGCTTTATGCCGTCTGGTCGGGTCTCGGGGCTCTTGTCGCCGAAATGCCCGACATGAAGTATTTTTTCGGTAAAGTTACCACGTACGATCGGCTCGACTCACAGGCACGGGCAATTCTCTTCTACTTCATGGATCTATACTTCAAGGATCGAGATAATCTCATAACGCCCAAGCCCGATCTCCGTGTGCCGCACGAGTTGCCGGATGACAAATACCGGGAATCGTTCGGCGGAGACGATTATAAACATGATTACTCTATCCTCGTTGATCTGTTTTCCTCGTTCGGCGCGATGGTACCACCGCTTTTTATCTCGTATACCGGACTGAGCTCCACGCTCAAAGTGTTCGGCACCGCGCGTAATCCTCATTTCGGAAATGTCATGGAAACCGCTATGATGATAACGATCGACGATATTTACCAGAAGCACAAGGATCGATTCGTCGGCAAGTATGAAAGCGTAAATCCGCACCTGTTTATGCGTGCATGACCAATATCCCGCTTTCGCTTCTCATAGCATTTGCAGGATACTCGCTCAAATCGATTTCGCAGGTATCGGGATCGTCGTTACGGTTTTCGTGATGATTGTGAAAGCGGAGCGTCGATAATCGTCATTTCGTAGTCGGATACCGGCGTCGAGGCGAGAATAACACCGTCTATGCGCTTGAGCTTCTTCTCCCGAACCGAGATATCGAAAATCTCTTCGGGAATGTTGCGGTTTACATTGAAATTCGTCCATTCGATGTGCTCGACATGAGCTCCGTCTACAAAGGTGTCGTTCTGAAGCGGCAGGAGCGTATCTGCATCAAACGTAATGATCTCCCGTACATCTCCCTGATCATCGTCACATCGATTGTTCTCTACTTCGATTCTGTTTTCGATCCTGGTGACCCGCACGCTGCACAATTCGACACGATCGCTGAGCTTATCGAATATTTCGCTCAGCGCGGCGTCGATAAATGTACGTCCTCTATTCGTCGTTACCACAGGATGGTGTATATCAAACACGAATCGAAGACGTATCGGACCAATCGACGGACTCGCAGCGATTTTTCCTTCCGGTCTGAGCACTCCCGTACTCCCGACGCCTCGGTTCCCTTCGACTACATCGATACGTATCTGCTCGGGTGAACGGTAGTAGAAGTTCATAATTTTTTTATCGAGCTCACCGTCTTTCAACGACCATTGCGAAATCCGGCACTGATAGTCATCGATACGCGAGATCGAAGCGCGATAACGCTCGAGAAACTCGTCGGGATCGATAGTCGTATCGGCGTACGCAAGCGCAGAGGTGGTGAAGAACAATAGCGAGGCGAACAATATCCTACATAGCTTCAACGAGATTCCTCTTCAACAATCATATTGGCAAGATAAGATAATCGATTTTTCGCCGAAATCGAAGTTCTTGTTTTCGCATTATTCAATTTTTCGATCATTAGAACGATCTCCTCGACGATGAGATCCTCTTGTGTCCAGGGGATAAAATGCTGAACATCATCGAGTATTATCGAACGGACGTCTGATAGCTCGAGCAACCGTGCAGCCCGAATCGAATTTTCTACCGGTACGAGCGAGTCTCGGGTACCGTGAATGAGCGTAACCGCTCCCTCGTATCTTTTCATCCCTTCTTCGAGCTCCGAGAGCTCATCGATGTGCGCCCATTTTTCCTTGTTCGCCGCCCGCATTGACCGGGGAATAAACGGTTGGAGAAAACTCCATCGGGCCGGTTTGTTGAACCAGAAGATCGGTTCCAGATCCCCGAAGAGGCTCGGTGCGAGCAGCACAACTCCACCGATACGATCGGGATTGTCGATTGCAGTTTGAAGTGCGATCGGTCCGCCGAAGGAATGCGCAACTATCACGCTCCGTGCCTCGGGATTCATTTCTTCGAGAAGTGGCCCGAGGCTCTCAGCCTGCAACCGTACCAACGGTAAAGCACGCTTCGGTATCGTGTCGCCGTATCCCGGACGATCGGGAGAAATGAGATGATACGATTTTCGAAGCGTGTCTCGTTCAAAATACGGAAAGAACGATTTCTTCGAACCGGGTGCGCCGTGTATAAACAACACCGCCGGCGCGTCTTCCCGGTAAATCTCGATAAAAGGGATATTCCATTCGTTCCAACTGTACATACGCATACTCGCCTCCGCATCCTGCGGTAGATCGTCGGGATCAGCGAGCTCGCTATAGTCGGATTCGCCACCGGAAAGACAACTGGTGACGAGTACGGTTATTGCAATCCCTAACGCCGCAATCCGCGCTACAACCGAAATTACCGATGTGAGCATTTTGGTACAGCCTGATCTGCCGGTTCATCTTCGATCGTCATAAAGCTTCTGTGCCCGAGTCCACATTATAGACGATTTATATTGTAAGGTTCTTACATGTGCCGGGGATGTCAATCCGAATTTATTCTATGTATTTCACGAACGCATCCGGGTGACCGCGGGTTCTGAATGTGTGTACAAGCGTTCCGCTTTCATCCTGATTGAGCGGCCCGATCAGCACGATATGACGAACTCCGGAGGCCGCCGTTCTTCGGTATAACACTACCGGGAATTTCGAG
>CAYLZA010000549.1:0-3042 GCA_964387575.1 uncultured Spirochaetales bacterium
AAAAAAGACCCGACCGTCGACCGTAAGCCGCGCCCAAATGAAGGCATCGCAAACGCCTGAGCTGAAGTCACCTCAGCAGGCGTCGCAGAACGGACACGAGCACGGCCTCTGGATGCCGAATCCGGATTCGAACGGGCAGTCTCGTGCGCTCGTCGCAAACGCGTCTTTTATCTGCCCATCGTCGAGAGCACCTGAATCGATATCTGCACGGAGCGAGCTCGACTCATAGCATCTCGTTGCGCGCCCGCAGCGGATATCGGCGAGTAGCTTGTCCACGAGCGTGGCCTTTGTTCCTGTCATTTTCCTCCCTCCATTTGCGGACGGCGTCAATACTCCGCAGGCAACGCCTGCAGCTCCTCGAGCGTAAAGACCGGTCCGTCGACGCACACATACTTCGATCCTACGTTGCATCGCCCGCACTTTCCGATACCGCACTTCATACGGTTTTCGAGGGACAGCACGATGTCGGTCGCCTCGAAGCCGAGCTCCTTCAATACCGGAATTGTGAATCTGATCATAATCGGCGGACCGCAGACGAGCACAACCGCACGTTCCGGCGAGGGCGCAAGCTCACGAAGCACGTTCGGCACGAGTCCGACCGCCCCGTCCCACGGTTCATCGGGTTCTCGATCCACGGTGAGAGTGAGATCCAGTTCCTCGCTGGTCCGCCACTCTTCCAGCGTTTCCTTGTACAGAAACTCTCCCGGCGAACGGACGCCGTAAAGCGCCGTGATTCGGCCGTAGTCCCCGCGGTGCGCGAGCATGTAGACCAGGGCTGAACGAAGCGTTGTGAACGCGAACCCGCCCGACACCACGACGATATTCATCCCACGCAAACGTTCCCACGGAAAGGAGTTTCCCAGCGGACCGCGAACGCCCAAGTGTCTACCGGTCTCGAGATTGTGGAGCTCGTGAGTTACCGTTCCGGTGCGCTTGATCGTAAACATCAGCTTCCCGTGCTCGGTAGGCGAAGAGGCGATCCCGAATGGGGATTCGCCGATTCCGAAAAGCGAGACCTCCGCGAATTGACCCGGAAGATAGTCGAACCGCTTGAGATCGCCCTGGTCCTCGAACACAAACGTGAGGGTTTTGAGGTCCTTTGCCTCGTTCTCGATCGTCACGTCTTCGAGGGTCACCGGATAGGGGATGTATGGATTCGTCTCAATCTGCACGCTCATGGGGTTGAAAACTCCTGAATGACCTTACGGATATCGAGATTCACCGGGCAGTACCTGACGCACCTGCCACAACCCACGCAGTAGGTTTCGTCAAGACTCTGTACCGTGTATGAAAACTTGTGCATGAACCGCTGTCTGAGCCGTGCGATCTTCGACGGCCTCGGATTGTGTCCCGACGCGTGCTTGGTGAAGAGCGGATACTGGCACGAATCCCAGGTTCGGATCCGCCGGCCGCGATAGTGCCTCGCCTCGTCTGAGATATCGAAGCAGTGGCATGTCGGACAGAGATAGGTGCAGACGCCGCAACCAATGCAGGTGTTCGTAAGCCGGATCCACACCGGATCCTCGAACGACTCATCGAGCCGCTCCTGGACCGTTTTCGCATCGTAGGGAAACTCGGATATCGCCTCTCGCGCGACACTCCTGATCTCCTCGGCAGCCTTCGCCTGGCCGTCGGATGCCGGAGAGAGCTTCGACGCCCAAACGTCGAGAAGCTCCACGCCCTTGTCGGTGGTCGCTTCGAAATAGAAGCTGTCGCCGAGGTCGTACGCCATGACGTCGGCGCCACGGGTATTCGCGGGCCCTCCGCCGACACTCGTGCAGAAGCACGTGGAACATGGCGTTTCACATACGAGCGAGATCACCACCGACTTTCGGCGTCTTGCCTCGTAGTACGGGTCGCCGATTCCATGATTCTCTCGGCCGAAGACCTGGTCGAGAAGCGTAAGCGCGTGGGCGTCGCACGGACGGACGCCGAACAGGACGATCGGCTCCTCGGCTACGGGAATCGATTCGACTGAGTCGGCCTCGAAGGTAAATATGGTCTCGGTCTGGGGGAAAAACACCGACTTCGGCGAAAGCCGTGTCTGCCGATAATCGAGGACGATCTCCGTCTCCGGCGAAAATTCGGCGAAGTCGACCTCCCGGTCGACTCGATGCGGTACGAATACCCGTGCCGACCGTGCTGCCTCGGTGAGGAGCTCCGGTAGTCGTGTGCGTTCGACGGCAAATCGGACCGCGGTAGTCTCAGCCATGGGAGTCTCTCTCCGGATCGGTAATGAAGTTATCGGAGTCCGCCTCGCTGAAGGTTGCCAACGGCGGGAGCGTCTCAGTGTCGAAATCGGGCACATACCCGAACAGCGATTCCACGTCGCGAACGATTTTTGCGGTGTAAGTCCTGAGGTCTACGCCCATAGGGCACGCGTGGTAACAGGCGTCGCATGAAACGCAGCGCCCCGCCTGGTGGTAGATTCGAGTAATCTGGAAGACCATTGCCTCGCTCAGCTCGGCCGACGCACCGATCCACTTGAGATCGGTCTGTTCGGCGAAGCATTCGCGGCACCAGCAGGTCGGACACGCCTGTCTACAGGCGTTACACCGTATGCACTTCGAGAGCTCTGCTTCGAAATACGCCCACTTTTCCTCGCTCGACTTCCTCTCGAATTCCTCGATGCGGGCCCTCCCGCCGTCACCCGGTTCCCGGGCGGTCGCCTCGACGAGGACGTCGGTTTGCTCAGGGACGGGAAATCGACATTCTATGCACGCTCGTGCGAGAACGTCCTCTCTGTCGAACTCGTACGACGCTCCTGAAGCGGCACGCACCGTCACCGATCCTTCTTCCGACTCGACGACGGACTCGATCTCCCCATCGACGCGCTCACGAAGCGCCTTTTCGTCGATCATTCCGGAACAGGGCACACCGACGAGCTTGACGCAGTCGCGTCGAACCTGCTGTTCCTTGATGAGAGTGAACACGCTTCTGCAGTCACAACCTTTTACCGCGATCCCGATACGTGGGTAGGGTTGCTCCCTCGGGCGCCTCCGGTTCGGAACATTCTCATAGTAACGTTGCAGATAGGCGGCA
>CAYLZA010000550.1:0-3039 GCA_964387575.1 uncultured Spirochaetales bacterium
TTGCGGCAAAACCGGGATGTATGGTGGAAGCCTTGTCTACGGCATCGGGTCCCGCCATGACCGCCGAGTACGCTTCGTTGTAGCGGTCGAGTATCCGGCGCGCAGCGCTTTGCAGATCGGAAGGCTTTACTGAAAGCAGCTCGTCCCGTTTGCGCTGACGAAGCTCATCGGTAATGCCGTAGAGTCGTCGCCTGAAACCGACTATACTCTTTTCCCCCGGTGACATCGGTCTTACATCGCGGCTGACCACGCTGATGATCGCCTTATCGAGATCATCAGGCGGGACACCGTTCTCCGCCACATGAAACAACCCCGACCGAAACGCATCGAAGGTCTCCGATATCCTCGGATCACGATAAGAGGAAAATGTAAACAGCCCTTCCCCTCCGTTGGCCGCCGCAGATACTCCATATGCGCCACCCCTCATCCGCACTTCTTCCCAGAGCAGCCCGGTTTTCAACAGATGCGCGAGGAGCACTTCGGGAGGGTGATCGGGGTTATCAAACCTGGAGGCGGTGACGACCGACGCGACATAGGCGACGCTGCTCGGCAACACGATCGATTCTTCACGTGAAGCCGGTTCAACGGATGCTCGATCCGTGGCCGGAGACGTCCCCGATCGAGCATCGCCGCCGGATTCACCGGCCGGAGCCCGGGGATGCATGCTCCTTGGTCCCGGCGGCCGCACAACGTCCCTCGTGTGGTGCCCGGTCGCGGTTTGATCACCGTTCGGGATTCGCGTGAGCATTCCCGCGACGATTGATTCGGCGTTTTCTATCGTGTCGTTATCGGCGGTAACGGTAACGGCGATTCGCTCCTTTCGAACGATGTGATCCCGGATTTTTTCGAGTCGGTGAGAAAGCTCGGTAACTGCATCGTTGCGTACGAGCTCTTCCAAGTGCAGAAACTGCTCTACTCCCTTCCAGTATTCCTCCCGCCTGAGAGCGGACGAGAGCTTGGCACCCGCCCGGAGCGCCACGAAGGAATGCCCTGCGGGCGTGAGCTGGGTTTTGAAATCGTTACGCAATTCGAACAGGAGATCCCTGACGCGTCGCTCGTCTGTGAAATCGGCTTCGAGGATCAACCTCACTGCGAGATCGATCGCTTCCCCGATGTTTTGTGAAAGCGCTTTGAGCCGGAAAACGACGAGGCTCCGTTCTTCCGAGTCGGCCGAAGTCAGCCTGCTGTTTGATTCGAGAAACGATGTGAATCCGCCGGTGTGGAGTGCCTGAAGACGAGCTACCTCATCATAGGGGACGCCGGGCAGCCCGGCTCCGCATACACTTCTACAAAAAAGCGGGAGATCGATCTGCGGGTCGTCGAGGTAATCGGTGACGTCGATCGCGAGGTCTACATAGACGATGCCGTTCGTATAATCGGCTATCCTGTACAATGGGTACTCGTATCCGGGACGTTGCTCGATATCGATTGTTTGAACTTGCCGAGGTAAATCATCTACCGAAAGCGCGGGAACGCGCGCGAGCGCATCAGGTTCGTCCGATTGATCCTGAAACCGGCGAAACTGCTCGTTTTCCTCGATGAGTCGTCGTTTCCCGGACTCACCGAGTTTTTTTTCAACCTCCTCGAGTTTCCCGTCGAGCTCCGCCCGTTCACGCTCTTCATGTTCACTATCGGGACGGACAATGACGGTCGATCGGTGGCTGTTTTCGAGGAACATCGATGTAATCAAAGCTTCGAAGTATCGATTATCCTCGGCTGCACGTTCTTTCAATGCGTGCATCCATGGTTCGAACTCGAGCGTACGCTCGGGATTTTCACCGTGCAACCACCCCCGGAGCGTTTTCCCCATCAATGTGAGCCCGAAAGGAGCGCCGCCGCGTATCTCCCGGTTGTGAAACTCCACACGCCTGAGTGCTCCTTCGACGACTGCTTGGAGGATTCCGTTTTCCGCAAGCTTCCGAAGCTCAGCGAATACGAGCTCCTCGAATGCTTCCCGGTTCTCCGGATCCGTACCACGGATACCGACCGAAAACACCAGCTCCTTTGTATGCGTATCGAGCCCCGAAACCGGTGAGAGATCCTCCCCGAGCGGAGACTCGGTAACGGCTTTGTGAAGCGGGGAGCCTGAGTTACCGAGAAGGATTTCGGCGAGCACCTCGAGCGAGAGGACCTCGAGCGGATCGTGTACGGTGCCCGTAAGCCAGTTGACGGTTATCGTAGATCGGCGTTCGGGACTCTCGTCACTTCCGAGAGGAGATGTTCGTGTGACGACGATCGGCTCCTGGAGCTTCGGTTGTGCGGATATCGTCGTGTCGATATCTTTCCGCCCGTAGTGGGTTAAAAACGATGAGTCGATATATTCGAGCGTTTCTTCAGGCGGAATATTTCCATACAGAAATATGAGACAGTTCGACGGATGATACCACTCTTTATAGTGTTCTACAAACTCGTCATAGCCCAGATCGACAATTTCAATAGGCTCACCTCCCGAATCGAACCGATAAATCGAATCGGGAAACAACGTCCGGTACGACCATTCACCGACAATCGTTTCGTGAGAGCCGTAACTTCCTTTCATCTCGTTATACACAACGCCGTCCGTCTCTATCCCGTCCTCTTCGCCGACAACGAGCCGTACCCCTTCCTGTTGAAACGCCGCTTTTCGCAGTAGCGGCGAAAAGACCGAATCCCCGTATACGGAGAGCAGATTGAAAAAATCCTGCCTCACCGTAGTTGCCGCCGGAAAGACGGTCTTGTCGGGATAGGTCAACGCGTTGAGAAAGGTACTCATACTCCCCCGCATAAGCGCCACGAACGGATCTTTAACCGGATAGTTTTTTGAACCCGACAAGACAACGTGCTCCAGAATGTGCGCTACTCCTTTGTTGTCCGAGGGAGGAGTTCGAAAAATAAACGAAAATACGTTTTCCGCATCCGTATTGAGAAGATCATACGCCCTACATCCCGTACGTTCGTGCTCGAAAAGCAGACCTGTCGACTCGTATTCGGCAATCTCGTTTATCTCCAGCAGACGAAATCCGCCGTAGATGTTTCCTACAGTATATCTCATAGCATCAT
>CAYLZA010000551.1:0-3036 GCA_964387575.1 uncultured Spirochaetales bacterium
AATGCTCGCTGTGATTTGCTATGTTAAACGCCTGCATCGAGTAAACGCATGATCTCGGCATTTCGTTCCTCAAGCGTCTCGTCGAAATCTGGCCGTGATCCGTGATAATTCATTCCCATGATAAATACAGGCATTACTGCTCCTCATTCGCCGGTGGTCGGCGCAGTTGTTCGTGTGAACTTCCAGCAAAACACCTCCCGATAGAATGGTATCAAGCTTTCCGCTTTGGTTCCGGAGAAATGAAACATTGCCGCTTCATGATATATTCTGTCAGCTTATGCTTTGCCGGTCAAGGATCCGTTGACGGTATATACGGGCTCCTTTATACTGATGTAATAAGCCTTTCCACGCTGGGAGGGGGATATGGCTGAGCAACTCATTCTCAAAAACCTGCCGTTCATCAAGGTGCTACCCTATTGGGCGCAGGAGCTCTCGTATAAATACTGCTCTAAAACAGCAAACCTCTATATCGTTCACGGTAATATCCGCGATTTTCTACCGAACAAGATGTATGAAGGGGAATTCGTCTTCGTACGAATCCAGGAGTTCATATCCGAGGTCCTGTTCGGCAACCGTGATATCATTACGTTTTATGACCGCTCATCGGGGGTAAACTTCTGCACCACCGAGATGCAGCGCGAGTATCTCAGGACGATGGCTCAGACGTTCCCCGAGGACAATCCCGAGGATTTTATGTCCCCGGATCCGCTCGTGGCGTTTCGCTATCTCGAAAAATACTTCCTGATGAATATCCCCAAGAAAAAGCGGATCGTGCTGATTATCGACTACGCGGAAACGCTTATTCCGCATAGCGATATCGCCCGGTTGACCGAGGAGGACCGGTATAATCTGGTAACCCTCAACCGCTGGTCGCACGATCCGATCTTCACGCAGGGAGATGTTTCGGTAATCCTTCTAACAGAAAACCTGGCGGATCTCAGCCCGCGGCTGGTACGATCGCCGAGCACGGTCAAGACCAATATTCCGATTCCGGATGAGTCGGTACGGGAGAGCTTTCTTGATTTTCTCAACCGTCAGGGATCGCTGATGCTCGACAAGGGGCTGTCGACAGGACACGTCGCCAAGATAACGAGCGGGCTCAACCTCATCAATCTCAATCAGCTAGCCGCCGAGTCGTATCAGGAAAACAAACCGATATCGCTCGATTACCTGCGGGAACGAAAAAAAGAAATAATCGAGAACGAAGCCGCAGGGCTGCTCGAGTTCATCGAATCGGAGCACGATCTCTCGATGATATCGGGACACGAGTTCGTCAAAAAACGATTCAAGAGCGCCGCCCGTGCGATAAAACAGGGAAAGCTCGATGTGCTCCCTATGGGATATCTGATTTCGGGTCCGGTCGGTACCGGAAAATCGTTTATGGTAACCGCATTTGCCGGCGAAATCGGCATCCCGATCGTACGGTTCAGGAACTTCAGATCAAAGTGGCAAGGAGTTACCGAATCGAATCTCGAAAAATCACTCAATATCCTCAAGGCGATGGCTCCGGTCGGGGTGATGATAGACGAGGCCGATGCGTTCCTGGGAGACCGAAATCAGGAAGGTGATTCCGGAACGAGCAACCGGATATTCGCGCAGATCGCGTCATTCATGGGGAATACCGCTTATCGGGGAAAAATCATCTGGTTTCTGATCACCTGCCGGCCCGATCTGCTTCCGATCGACCTCAAACGGCAGGGCCGCGCCGAGGAGCATCTCGCACTCTTTTACCCGGAGACCAACAACGAAAAAGAGGATCTGTTTGAAACGCTGGTAAAAAAACTCAAGCTCCGGATAGAGCGGAAAGTTTCGATGCATGATTTATTCAAACGACAGAGTTACGAGTTTTCCGGCGCCGATCTCGAGTCGGTTCTCATACGGGCAAAGTTTCGTGCCGCGGGAGAGAATCGGGTTACGCTGATGCGGCGGGATCTGGAAGAAACGATAAACGATTTTTTTCCTCCCTCATACCCACATGAGATCGATTTACAAAATCTGGTAGCTGTTCTAGAGTGTACGAGCAGAGAAATGGTTCCGAAGAAGTTTCGCAACCTGGACCGAACAAAGCTCGTGACCGAGATTTCGCAGCTCAAAGCGCTTCTCGGTGAGAGGGAGTAGACATGAATATAGAGCAGCACGTTTTCGGGACGACGCCCGGAGGTGTGGAAGTCCCGCTCGTAACGGTCAAGACCGGTTCGGGATTCTCGGTCTCTTTTACCAGCTATGGGGCAACGATCGTATCGGTCCGCATGCCAGATCGCGATGAATCCGCTGGAGAGATCACTCTTGGTTTTGACTCGCTCGACGGTTATCTCTCATCTCATCCTTACTTCGGCGCCACCGTCGGTCGGTACGCTAATCGAATCTCGGGAGCATCATTCGAGCTCAACGGAAAACGATACGAGCTTGCGCCCAATGCCGGGGAGCATCATCTCCACGGAGGGAACGAGGGGTTCGACGCAAAGGTGTGGGAGCTCGATATCGATGCGGACAACGACATTGCCGTCGTTCGTTTTCATCGAATCAGTCCGGACGGGGAGGAGGGATATCCGGGAAATCTGGATGTCGAAGTTATCTACACGGTTACCGAAAACCAGACACTCACCACCTCGTACAAAGCCACCACCGATAAGCCTACCCCGATTAATCTCACGAATCATGCCTACTGGAACCTCTCGGCTCTGGGAACGGAAATCTTCGATCACGAGTTGCAGCTGTTCGCCGACCGATATCTCGAAATCGATGATAATCTCATTCCCACCGGTACGATTCGTTCGGTCGATAGCACTCCGTACGATTTCAGGGAGAAAAAACCGATAGGTCTGGATTTCGAGGCGGCCGGGGGATACGATCATAATTTTCTGCTTGATTCCGATAACCGGGCGATGTCGACTGCGGCCGTCGTGGAATCACCGCTCACCGGGCGTAAAATGACTCTCGAAACAACCCAACCGGCAGTTCAGCTCTATACGACAAATAAGATGGACCCGATCACCGGGCACGAAGGGGTGGTGTATCGCCGTTACGGTGCATTCT
>CAYLZA010000552.1:0-3032 GCA_964387575.1 uncultured Spirochaetales bacterium
GAGAAGACGTCCGAACGCATCGACGGCGCAGCCGGAGCCTAAGTGAGGACGTCTTCTCTCGAGGCGCTTGACGTGGAATGCGCGAACGCGCTCCCGGCGCGTCACATTTTGAACTGCTACACGTCTTCCTCATAACCTTGACAGCTGAAAACGTCGCCACTATGCTTGCGGTTTATACTACACACAAAAAGGAGGCTGAAATTGATACGTGCGGAGAATCTTACAAAACGCTACGGCCGCCACGTAGCAATCGATAGGCTCAACTTCACAATTGAACGGGGTGAAGTGCTCGGTTTTTTGGGGCCTAACGGTGCCGGCAAATCCACGACGATGAATATCATAACCGGATACCTGTCCGCAACCGACGGAAGGGTACTGGTTGACGATCTTGATGTGCTCGAACATCCAAATAAGGTAAAGTCGAAAATCGGGTATCTGCCCGAGCTACCGCCGCTCTATCTCGATATGACCATTATCGACTATCTCAAGTTTGTTGGGGAGCTGAAGAAAGTCGATAAAAAGGAACTGACTTCGAGTCTCGAACGAATCACGTCGGTCGTGAAAATCGACGATGTAAAAGGCAGGCTTATCAAAAACCTGTCAAAGGGATACCGGCAGCGAGTCGGCCTCGCGCAGGCACTGGTGGGGAATCCGGAGATTCTCATCCTCGATGAACCGACGATCGGACTCGATCCAAAGCAGATCATCGAAATCAGAAACCTCATTAAATCACTTCGGGAAGATCACACAATCGTCCTGAGCTCCCACGTGCTCCCCGAGGTAAGCGCAGTCTGCGAACGGGTGCTCATCATAAACGACGGGCGGATCGTCGCCTCGGATACCGTCGAAAACCTGTCGAAGGGACTGATCGGGGGCAACAAGCTTTCACTGCGTGTCCTCGGCCCCGGAGCAAAGGTGGAGAAGGCGCTGCGATCGGTAGATGGAGTGCAAAGTGTCGAGACAAATGCATCTCCGGAAGAAAACGCAGTGGACGTCGTGGTAGAAGCCGGCTCCGACCGCGATATTCGATCCGATGTATTCAGCGCGATGAGCAAGTCGGGATATCCGATTCTACTCATGCGGCCCGTCGATCTTACGCTCGAAGACATATTTCTGCGGGTTACCAAATCCGAAGCGGAGGTTTCCTGATCATGTTAGCTATCTACAAAAGAGAGTTAAAAACCTATTTCCAGACACCTATAGGGTACATTTTTCTCAGTCTGTTTCTGCTCATCTCGGGCATTCTCTTTACAATGGGTAATATTTTTAACTTGAGTCCGAATTATGCTCCGTTTCTCTCGAGTATCCTCTTTATTTTTCTACTGGCAATTCCGATTCTCACGATGCGACTGATGACCGACGAGCAGCGGTTCCGAACCGATCAGCTTCTGTTGACGAGTCCGGTCAGCATAACGTCGATCGTAATGGGCAAGTATCTCGCTGCGGTAACGATGTTTCTCATCACGATAGTGATTACGATCATCTATCCGATCGTCATGTCTTTCTACGGCGATATCGATGGATGGGAGTCGGTTGGATCCTACATCGGATTCATTCTCCTCGGTTGTGCCTTCATATCGATCGGGTTGTTCGTATCGGCTACCACCGAGAACCAGGTCATCGCGGCGATCGTTACATTCGTTGCGCTGCTGATTTCCTGGATCATGGATTTTATACAACAAGGGGTTCCGACCGATCCGGTTACCAGCCTGATTTTTCTGTGTGTGGTTGTCGTAGGCATCGGAGTCTGGGTCTACCTGTCGACGAGGAACCTCATCATTCCGGGTGCTTTGGTCGTACTCGGTCTCGCGGGTGCACTGGTAGCTTTTTTCGTAAATCGGGGCTTCTACGTCGGCTTTATCAGTCGTGTGCTCGAGTGGCTTTCACTCGTCAAACGATACGACAGCTTTCCCCGCGGATTATTGAGCTTCGATGCAATCGTCTACTATCTCTCTATTTCGGCGTTGTTCGTCTTTCTTACCGTACGCCTTATTGAGAAAAAACGCTGGAGTTGATTATGAAGAAATCAAAAAATACTTCGCAACTACTGGACATATTCAAGGATAAACGGGTTCGTTTCGGGGGCTACGCCGCACTCGTAACACTTGCGGCTGTGGTGATACTCGTAGTAATTAACCTGATCATCCAACAGATTCCAAGCGATGTCGATATGACCGAAAACCGGCTTTTTACGCTTTCGGATCAGACGCTCGAGCTCCTCGATGATCTCGAGCAGGATATAAACGTTTACGGTCTCTACAGACCGGGAAGCGAAAATCAGAACGTGGTAAGCGTTCTGGGAAAATACCAACGGGCGTCGACTCATATCTCGGTTGAGTATATGGATCCCGATCGTAATCCGGCTTTTCTCAGGAAATACGCAGAAGAAGGAGAGAGCCTGAGCAACGGCACGCTGATCGTAGACAGTGGTACGAATCACAAGATTATCTCGAGTATCGATCTCTACGACGTAAGCTACTCGCAGCAGGGAGAGCCGCGGGTAATGGGATTCAAAGCGGAGCAACGGATTACTAACGCGCTCCTATTCGTAACCTCAGGTGTTACACCGAAAATCTATGTACTTACCGGGCATCGCGAATACAACCTTTCGCAGTTGAATCTCCAATCCACCGTCGAAAACGAAAACTTCGAAATCGAAAACCTCAATCTGCTTCAGCAACCGAATGTGCCCGAGGATGCGGACATGGTGCTGGTTCTCTATCCCGAATCCGACCTCAATCAGCGTGAGGCAGATGCCCTTCGCGAGTATCTGGAGGCGGACGGTAGCGGTATGTTCTTGTTCCACTACATCGGACGTGAGCTGACCGTGTTCAACGAGGTGGTCGGAAGCTTCGGCGTAAACGTGGAGCCGGCGATCGTGATGGAGGGAGACCGGGATCATCTCTATAATCCGGACAATCCCTTGTTTATCGCCCCGGTTCTCGAGGATCACGAAATCACGAACCCGTTGAGTGAAAACAATATGACGATTTTGATGTCCAACAACATGCCGGTCAAAACGCTCGAGATAA
>CAYLZA010000553.1:0-3023 GCA_964387575.1 uncultured Spirochaetales bacterium
GAAGCAGAAGCAGAAGAAGAGGAAGACTCCGTCGACCGGTATGCCGATGAAGACTATTCGGATTATAACCCGGCCGAAGAGAGGGCTAAAGAGAAGCAATCCTCGGAAAACGAAACAGTTCCCATTGCCGACGAAGACTCACTATACGAGAACTGATCACGAAACGAAGAGTAAAAAAGAAGCGTAAGGAGCGAATACATTGGACATAAAAGCATCAGAGGTAAAAGCGCTGCGGGATAAAACCGGCGCCGGGATGCTCGACTGCAAAAAGGCCCTGATCGAGGCCGAAGGTAACGAGGCGAAAGCCGAGAAGCTGTTGAAAGAGATGGGTCTTGCCGCAGCCGAGAAACGAAGCGGTAAGAGTGCCAACGAGGGACGGGTGTTTTCCAAGGTGGAATCGAATCGTGCGGGCCTGCTCGAGCTTTCGTGCGAAACCGATTTTGTAGCCAGAAGCGACGACTTTATCGAAGCGGGGAAGAAATCACTCGATCTCGTGGTAGAGCAAGGCCTTACGGAACCGAGCGATGAGCTCAATTCAATCATCGATGATGTAAAGAGTAAAATTAAGGAAAACCTCGGACTAAAGCGATTCAAAACGATGGAGATCGGTGACAATGAGCTCGTGAAAGATTATATACACGGCGAAGGGAGAATAGGCGTCCTCGTAAAGATTTCCGCAGGAAACGCGGAGACGCTCAAATCCGAAAAAGTCAACGAGCTTGCTTTTGATCTCGCGTTGCACGTTGCCGCGTACAATCCGGCGTTTCTCTCACGGGACAAAGTGGATCCGGACTATGTTACCGAACAGGAAAGCATATTCGCCAAACAGGCGGAATCGCTCAACAAACCCGAAAACGTAACGCAGGGAATCGTCAAAGGGAAATTGAACAAGCACCTCAAGGAAGTTGTCTTTTTAGAGCAAGGGTTTGTAAAAGAAGAAAAAAGCTCGGTATCCGATGTAGTCAAAAAAGTGGCGTCGGAAGTCGATGATACGATCAATATCGCAGATTATGTGTATTTTCGGGTAGGAGAAGACGACTAACCGTAGGAGGGAGTATTATGGCGGGAGTAGAGAACCAGGCTGAGGACAAAATGAAAAAGAGTGTTTCGGCCCTTCGGGATGAGTTTAATACGATTCGAACCGGACGAGCATCGTCCGCGCTTTTCGACAAAATCCGAGTGGATTATTACGGGCAAAAAACACCGCTCAATCAGGTAGCATCGATCTCGATTCCCGAAGCACGGCTGGTAGTGATTCAACCGTGGGATAAATCGATGCTCGGAGAAATCGAAAAGGCCATCCAGACCTCGGAGCTTTCGGTTAATCCGAACAACGACGGGAAGGTGATCCGAATTAATATTCCTCCGTTGACCGAAGATCGGCGGAAAGAGTATGTAAAGCTCGCGCGCAGCATGGCCGAACAAAGCCGCGTCGCCATAAGAAACATCCGCAGAGACGCAAACGACGATCTGAAGAAACAACAGAAATCCGGCGATCTGAGTGAGGATGACGAAAAACGTCACGAAGAGAAAATCCAGCAGCTGACGGATCAATATATCGAAAAGATCAACGAATTGCTGGAAGAAAAAGAAAAGGAAATTCTTGAAGTATAATGACGGATCCGGTCGAACAGCGGTCATTCGCCGTCGTTCCCGCCCATATCGGCATCATTATGGACGGGAACGGGCGATGGGCACAACAACGGAAATCGGTTCGTTCTGCCGGACATCGGGAAGGCCTGAAAGCCGCAAAACGAGTGGTCAGAGCCGCATCCGAAATCGGCGTCCGCTATCTAACACTCTACTCGTTTTCGACCGAAAACTGGATCCGTAACCGCGACGAAGTCGGATTTCTGATGCGGTTGATCGGTCAGAATCTTCGAAAAGAATACGATTTTTATCGTGAACATCGAATCAGGGTCGTACACACGGGAAGTCCGGAATTGCTCCCACGGTTCGTACGAAAAGAGATAAAAGCCGTAACAGACGATACTGCAAACTTCCAGGGAATGGTCCTGAATCTCGCGATAAACTACGGCGGCCGTGACGAAATAATTCGCTCGGTTAATCGCTGGTTTCAGACAGTCAAGTCCGACAATGGAATTAAACCATCTATATCTATGGATGATATCGAATCATATCTCGATCAACCGGATATTCCCGATCCCGATCTGATTATTCGTACCGCAGGAGAACAGAGGCTGTCGAACTTTCTGCTGTGGGAAAGCGCGTACTCGGAGTACTATTTCAGCAAAAAGCTCTGGCCCGACTGGATCGATGAGGATCTCTACGATGCGATAGAATCCTACAGTCGACGAAAGAGAAAATACGGCGGCGCTCGTTGAAAAAAATTTATCAGCGACTAATCGTTTTTTTTTCTGGGTGTTCCCCTCGTCATTTCGCTGATACTTCTGTTACCAGGATACTACCACCTCGCGCTCAACCTGACGCTTACCATCATAACCGTGCTCGGAAGTATCGAGTTTACGGATATGTTGAAAATGCGCGGAATAAAGGTACCCAAAAATGTCGTCGTGCCGCTTTCCGCGCTGTTCCCGATCATTGCGTATCTTCAGAATTGGAATGTGCTCGAAGGCGGATCTTCAGTTGCCTTGTTTGCACTCCCCTTTTACATCATCGCGGTCGTCCACATATTCCCGCAGGCAACGAACCGGTCATCTGCTGCGGAACGATCAAATAGTTTCGCCCCCGCTCTGTCACGTTTTTCCGGATCGGTAGCAGTGCTTCTCTATCCGGGAGTCATCGCGTCGTTCATGATACGAATCGCCTCACTCCCCTTCGCTTCGCTTTCGTATCTGCTATTTGTGTCGATGGTTTTCGCAAACGACACGTCGGCGTATGTATTCGGGATGCTTTTCGGGAAATCGTCCCGTGGAATCGTTTCGGTCAGCCCGAACAAGAGCCTTTCCGGATTCGTTGCAGGTCCGTTATTCGCGCTGGCGGCGGCGATTCTTTTCGGCGTACTAAAACCCGAGCTCTTCGGCAACACCTGGTGGGCACCC
>CAYLZA010000554.1:0-3010 GCA_964387575.1 uncultured Spirochaetales bacterium
TTTCCGGTTTTTATTAATAGAGTCTGGCACAGAATCACGCTTGTTTGAGGACTAGCTGCGAGGAACCCAATCTGCCGATTATGATTCCGAGCCAAAGCAGCGATACGATCAGTGCCGCGGTCGTTCCGTCTGCGTTGAGTCCGGTCTCGGCGAACATAGGAACCCAGAGTGAGAAACCTCCCTGGTGTCCGACATAGAAAAACATTATCGCACCTATCAACCAGGTTTCACGATTTCGTAAAAAGTCGATTGGACGAGCCCCGGTCACCTCCACTACTGCCGGCCCGTCTGTTTCGACGGTCGATAGTTCCTGTTCGGATTGAGCCTCCGCCACCGCATCGCGGGAGTTGCCCATGTTCCCGCGGTTTTTCATTACGTCGGTCCGAAGCGAAGTATTGCGGAGCATAATCACGACACCATAGATCAAAAGAAACGGCAATGCGCCTACAGCGAGTAATGTGAAAACCACGTTCCAGCTTCCGCTGTCTACGAGAATGTATCGAGAAAAAAGAGGTCCCGCCAACGCGCCCGCACCAAATACGGCATGAAGCATATTCAATGCTTTTCCTCCCCTTTCGGGATAGAGATCGGCGGTAAAGGCATTGGTAACCGCATCGAATGCACGTGTAGTGGCGCCGAGAAAGAAAAATCCGGTTATAACAACGAGATACGCCGGAGCGCGGCCGATCAACAGTAACGATGCGATATATCCGGCGAATGTCGTTGCCACTATGAATCTTTTTGGAAAGGCGTCGAATAATGCTATCCCGAGAATCGCGGCAATAATCCCGCCGATGTTCTTGAACGTCTCGAACAATCCCCCCTGCGCGAGCCCGAGCGAATAATGGTTTATCATATCTGGAATAATCGGACCGAGCAGCGTGACCGATTATCGCGACAAATTGATTCGAATCCCGGGACTTTCCTTTCCTTAATCGCTCTTTTTTTCGGCCAGATAGGCCGCCGCCTTAAATCCGAGCTTCCTTTCTCGATCCATGAAAACCGTAAACAGCAGGTCTCTCGTAAGCGCAAATCCGGCTGTCTTTAACCAGAAGGTGATACGGTCACGGGGATGCCTGTACAAAACAACAGTTTCTCTATTACTGCTCGTCTCATGATCAATCACAATATGCTTTTCACGATCGGGAGTACCATTCGCAACAATGAAGCCAAACACACCGCCTTTTCGCACAATACGGCCTGCTTCAGAAAATACTGCGCCAAGATCATCAAAAAAATGCATAACGCCGGTACATACCGCATGATCCATAGAACCATCTGGAAATGGATACGGTATCTTACCAAGATCGTGCAGTTTCAAATCAGCGTCCGGAAGCTTTTCGCTTGCTGCGGCGATCATATCGGGCGATAAATCAATCCCCGCAACCGACAGACCTGCTTTCGCAAAAAGAACCGCCGTAAGTCCGGTTCCAATCCCAATATCGAGCAACCTCTCGCCGTCTTTTATATAATCATACGCCAAACCGAATACTATGTGAGGTCCGAACCAACCTGTTGCTCCCGCTTCAGCGTCGTAGCTATCGGCTCGATCCGGACCGGTATTTGCTTTCTCTTCGTTCATATTTGCTCCATTTTTTATACATATGTTATCGAAATGCGACGATTTAAATCGCCCGAAGTGGTATTTGCATCCGAACCTCTATCTCCTCAGACGGAGCCGTTTGCCGATAGCATCGGCCGCGAGTTTTCCGGTCAGCGCAGCGATCGGAAGCCCGGCGGGGGTGAATGCCCACTGCCCCGCCTGACGTACATCGGAGATCGGCGTACGGGTAGACGAGAAGATCCTGAGAAACCGGGAGCACTCGTATTATCGTATCTTCACATTCCTGTTTGAACTCATCGTACCAGTCCATTGCCGCTACAAGCTCCGCGACCGCATAGTCGAACAGCGTGCTTACGATCAGACCGGTTTTCCCTCGAGACGACATCGACGCATCACGGATCGACGGAATGGAAATCTCATATGTATTCAGGGCGAAATACGATTGCATCCATCTTCGTATCGACTCCCTGGCCCTCACTACGTCGTCGACAACCCCGCGGCCCCGGTTGTATGTATCGACGAGTCGATTTATTTCGGTGGAATCCACATGGGAGAGGCCTGTGGTGTCGGGTGTATAGAAGAAGTGCCCGTTGGAGATCGAATCAAAATACGAGGGCTCAAGACCGACACCACAATAAAGAGCAAATATCGAGTCTCCACGCTTCAGTGGCTCGAGCTTTTGTCGATATGTTTCTATTCGCCGCCGCGCTCTTTTCCCCCGTACCGATGACAGATCAACGGTATCATAAAGACGTTTCGAGTCCTCCGCCCACAGCAGATTGCGATATGAGACCGGCTCACCCATATTAACCGAAACACGATGCGCGTCGGGATTGATCGAAGTTATCTAAATCTTCCGGGAGTGCGGCTTGCGGCGGTCGTGGATGCGAACGCAAAACGAACCGAAGCAATCGGGAAACAGTACGGGGTACCGGCTTTCACCGAAGTTTCAGAGCTCTTCGAAAAGGCGCCCGGTCGAAGGCGACCCGTGCCGGGAACGGACGAAGATCCCGTTAGCCGGGCGGGAGAATCGCTAGAGGAACTGCGAATCGATTCGGCCTCGATTTGTATACCTCCAAAACATCGGGGACCGATCCTTCGAGAGCTCGTTTACCAAGGCGTAGCCGTATTTGCCGAAAAACCGTGGGCGACCAACGCCGAGCACGCTGCCGAACTACGGTCTATATGCGAAACCGCGACCGCTCCGATCATGGTAGGATTCAGCTTCCGATTTCATCCGGTGATACAAAAAGCAAAAGAGATCATATCCGATTACATACACGAGGTCTGGGTGGTAAACGGCCACTATGTTTTCGACTGGCTTCCACCGTTTGAGCACTGGCTCTGGGATTCCCAAAACGGAAACGGCTATTTCAACGAGAACTCCTGTCACCTGCTCGATGTCATCTGTCACCTCGACGGCGAACGACAGGTATATCTCGCCGA
>CAYLZA010000555.1:0-3006 GCA_964387575.1 uncultured Spirochaetales bacterium
CTTAACAACTCTCGCCCGTATTAATGCTACATGTAATAGATTCGCGTAGCGGCGGAAGAGTTGTCTCGGATTGAAGCAATTCGGCCAGGTAGGATATGGCTATCGAACCCATTTCTTCGATAGGTACTACCACGCTCGTGAGCGTCGGATCAAAAAAGCTGCTGATTTCGGCATTGTCCGAGAATCCGACAACAGCCACATCGTCCGGTACGCGTAATGAAAACGATTTCAAACTCTTCAGCGTGGATATGACAAGAGAATCGCGAGTAGCGAAATACGCGGTAGGTGGATCGGACAGTGAACGAAGCTCGCCAATGATTCGCTGCACGGAGTGTTCGTCGTAATTCGCCGTAAAGCGTACAAGGCGTTCATCGACGGATATTCCGTTTTTTTCAAGCGCATCCGCATATCCGAGGTATCTACACTCGTATATGTAGTCGGTTTTGCCGTTGTGATGCCGTGGCGTTGATATAAGTGCGATACGGCGATGACCTTTGTTGATCAGTTTTTCCACGATATCGCACGCGCCATGCCTGTTTTTCGACGTAACAAAGTTCCCGTTTTGAAGCTCCCGATGGACGACAACGAAAGGAGGAGTCTTGTTTGTGTAAACCGAATCCAGATACGCGATGTCTTCAGGCGAAGCTCCAACGATCATCATCGCATCAATTCTGTGCGCTCTTACGCGACGTAATTCTTCATAGTGTACGCTGATCTCTCCAGGGTAGTAAAAAACGAGCGTAACGGTATACGGCATATCCCTAATCGATTTGCTTACGCTTTCGACGAGCTTACCGGTAAACGAAGAAAAGCCTCCGAGCCCCCATCCCCATGGAATATAGATGCCGATACTGTGGTCCAGCTCACGCGAACGCAATCGTTGCGCTGCGTAATTCGGTTTGTAATTGATTTTGTCTACTACGGCGAGAACTCGTTCTCGTGTTTCTGCACTGATAGAAATCGTGCCTTCTTTGTCATTGAGTACGCGCGAAACGGTTGCAATGCTTACTCCCGCAATCCGCGCTACGTCTTTCATGCTATCCATAAAAATAATTAACGTAAAACAATTACATACTACCGATAGTGTGTTGTTATGTCAATTCACGAAACGATGATTTATCTGGAAGTGGTGTTTTTTCGCGCAAAATGGAGCCATTGGGACGAAAAAAAGCAAATTTTCTCTTGACAACAGAATATTCCGGGTATACGATAATGTAAACGTTTTACATATTACATTTACATGGAGGAGCACATGTACAAAAGGTATTATCTTTGTGTAATTCTCGTTCTCTTTACAATTGGTGCCGTCTCAACGTTCGCCGCAGGACAGCAGGATACGGCTTCGATGAGTGAACCTGAGAGTGGCGAGCTCGTATTCTGGCACCCGTACAGCGGATCTCGAATCGAGTCGCTCGGAGCCGCAGAATCCAAGTTTGAAGCCGATAATCCGGGTTGGACGGTCAAGCTCGAAAAGATCGGATGGGGCGAAAACATGCGGAACAAATGGGTAACCGGCCTCGCCTCCGATACGCTGCCGGATCTATTCGGTGCTACCCTCGATCAGGCACTTGCCATGTATGATGCGGGTGCCGGAATTGATGCTACGCCGGCCGTTGAAGTATTGGGAGGTCCCGATGCGTTCCTCGAAAAGCCTTTAGAGACATTACAGTACGACGACGGTTATGTGGCAATACCACATTACGGGCACGCGAAATGCCTATACTACAGATCGGATTGGCTTGTTGAAGCGGGCATCGATGTCCCTGAAAGCTGGGAGGATCTCAAAAACGCTGCCGAAACGCTCACTGATGGTCCGGATCGCTACGGCTTCGTGGTTCCGCTGGGAAAAGAGAGCAACCTATCTATCGATTATCTCTACATCTTCATGGTCAGCAACGGCGGTGCATTCTTCGACTCGGATGGAGATGTCGTGTTGAATTCCCCCGAAAATGCCGAAGCGGTAGAGATGCTTATGTATCTGTACAACAATGCCTCCCCGGAAGGAAGCATCGCATATACGAATAGAGAACGGGACGACCTTCTGCTCAGCAGCAAATGCGCGATGACGCTCGAACCGTTGTTTATGTCGCGTACAATCAATACGAAAGCGCCCGATCTGTGGCCGAAATTCGGGGTAACGAAACCACCGAAAAACGTAACCGTCGGATGGATGAGTGAACATCTGGTAACATCACTCTGCTCGGGATCGGAATATCCGAAAAAACGATTAGAGCTGATTCCATATTTCTACGCGGATGAAGAGTATGTAAGGTTTCTTCATCACGCGCCGGGAGGGATGCTGCCGGTATTAAAAGCCACATCCGAATCCGAGCTGTTCTGGAATAATGACTTTATGCAGCAAACTCGAGATCATATCGAGATTGCAATTGAAGGATACTCTAAGGGAACGCCGGTCGGTATGGCAAACGGTTTAAACAGCTACGCAGGGCTTCTTAAAGGAACCAATGTAATCAAGAATATGCTTCACGAAATCGTCAACGGAAAAGCAATTACCGATGCGTTGGCCGATACCGAGCAAGAGCTCATAGATATGATAGCGGAGCAATAGTAAGATCGCGGTTGTGGGAAGAGCCCAGGCAGATTCAACGCACTATTCGCAGTGGGAGACATACTCTCCCACTGCGTAAAAAAAGGACATACGATGTGAAGTCAATCCTGCAACGTCTCGATTACCACTTCGGCATTGTAGCTATGCTCCCGGCTGCCACGGCAATTATTGTCATTTTTGGTTATCCTTTTATTTCTAATATCGCTCTCAGTTTTACCAACCGGAGTATGTTGCGCGACACTTTTGATTTTCTCGCATTTAATAATCACTCCGACTTACTTTCAGATCCCGCAACATGGAATGCGCTGAAAAATGGTGCGATTTTTTCGTTTTTTGCAGTAGGAGGACAAATTGTATTAGGTTTTTTTTCGGCTCTTCTTCTGTTTAAAATAGAACGCCCTGCCATAAAAAGCGGTTTTAGGAATATGCTTCTTATT
>CAYLZA010000556.1:0-3003 GCA_964387575.1 uncultured Spirochaetales bacterium
CCAACGGGGGCGCTACCCACAAACCGCCTGACCACACTGGTGTGGTCAGGCGGTTTGTGATTCAGATGATCGATTCGATCGTCGCCGATTATAGTGCATTCGCCGCTTCCCGCCGACGCGCCGATAGTCGCAATTGCACTTATTGTAATGGCGATCCTTCTCGTTCGCGAATCACTACACCTGCTCAACGTTCCGGGCCGATTGTTCGATAATTAAGAGTGTCTGCACAGTGTGAGCAATTTCGGTTTCGGAGGTAGTGCACGTGAAAACAGGCGGTTTGACGAGGATTCCGTGTCTCGTATGTATATTATTTCTTTTTTGGGGATGTACCACGATCTATTGGAGCGACACGATGCCGGAGCCCGATCCTGCAGACCTCGAACGTGTGGGTGGGGTCGAGCTCGAGGAGGAATCGTGGAATCTGCTTTTCCGCGAGACACCTGAAGCTCGCGTTGAAACGCTGGTTGCACTTGCCGAACACGAAGCAAAGCAGCGATATGGGAGTGGAGCGACCCTCGGAACGATTCGGGTGAGATATCAATGGAATCCGCTGTCACTACTGATGCTGTTTGGATCACTCGGCGCCGTCGAGGACGGGAGCGTTGAAGCGGTCGTTTATAGACCGGCCCCGCCGCCACCGCCGGAGCCGGCACCGGTGGAAAAAGCGATGGAGATACGATATCCGATCGATCCGGATGACCGGTATAGGGAGAAAAACGGTTATATCGGAATTGAATATCGTAGACCGGAAGAGATTGCTAAAGAACTTCAAAAAAAGCACGAAGAGGGCACGTATACCGCGGAGGAGTTGGACGAGGAGCTTTCGGAGATACCCGGGGGTGGAGTCATACTCGTGCATATCGGTCGACAGGATCTTCTTCACGCCAATACCCGATGGTATTCGTATCTCGTCGAAGATCCTGATTCGGTTAGAATAGAACGTGAAGGTGAGGAAGGAATACCAAATGTTCGAGGTCGTGACGGTAACTGGTGGAATGTCGTCGAATTACCTTTGGAAGAGCCTATCGATACAAAGGTTGATGTTGCGGTTTTCGATAATAGGGCGAGATCGGAGTATCATTTTACAATTCGACGGGAAGAGAACGCACTGGTGAATTAGCGAATATGAGATTCCTGTTCATTACAGAGCGTATTGACAAGACGAGGCTATTACCCGTTGTCGGTAGAGTCTGCGTTGTCTTGCTCGTCCCCGCCGTCGAACCAGTAATCACGTAGTCCAAATACATTATATGAACGGATAAGTACCGGCAGCGACAGGAATGCAACAAGAAAGAGCATACCGACGATGATTGTCACCCATGTCTGAACGAATAGCAGTGATCCAAAATAGGTATATACAAATGTAAACGGTATCATTCCGAGAATCGTAGCAATTGAGTATCGCAAGAAAGGAATCCGCGTGAAACCGGCCCCATAACTTACGATATCAAAAGAAATAAATGGAATGAGTCGTGAGACGAAAACAATTCGGGTCAGAACCGCTGTTTTCCCTTTTGGATAAAATCGAATTGGTTTTCCGACCAGACGCTCAATTATATCTCTTCCTAAATGGCGCGCCAACAGAAAGCTTATCGCCGAACCGGTGTATCCTCCGATAAGCGAATATATCCCTCCGAGAAAAGGACCGAAGAACATTCCGGCAGAGGCTGCGAGAGGGATTCCCGGGATCGGAGAGATAATGATTGCGAGCGCCATGATCGGTATGAAGACCAACGGGGCCGAAGGTCCGAGGGATTCGAGAACCTCATCAATGTTATCCGGATTGAGAAATGCGAACGCATTATAGCGAAAATGAACGACAAAAACGACGGTTATGAGAACGATAAGGAGTGCGATTTTTGTCGATACTATCCATTGTCGCCTTTTCGGTCTCATACACGGGAAAATTGAAAATACTCCGAGGAAAACCAATCCAAATGGTTCGTTTTCGTAGGCATATGATAAAAAGTCTGCTTGAGTTTATTCGTTTCGCGGTATTCCATCGCCAGAACTGGGTAGTCCACACCTTTGTCAAACGTCGAGTATAGATGCTCGATTCGACCGGAAAGGGCTTCTCCCTGTTCGGCCGGATCAATATTTTCCTTTATTCGTACATAAAAAATCGAATTGCTCATTACATCCTCCTTGTGTTGCTGTTATAGTATACGAATAATTCGAAACTCTACCAAGACGATAACCGATCTATCGGCCATTATAAACAGAATTTGTTAATAATCTATTGACACTGCTTGACATATGATTCAGATTTCCCGATACTGAAATAAATGCATAATAGTATTTATAAATAATCCAAATTATTGAGAGGAATGCTGAATATGGCAAAGCGAAAAACTAGGACTACTACGAATCCGACTGTAGAGACGGCACGGCTCGCCGACGAAGCGGATTTACTCAGGTTACCGCCCGGAGTAAAAGACGAGAAAATCAAGAAAGGTGGAAAGAAGATCCGTTCTATATCCATTACGGATATCCCCGAGGCGGGATATCTCGAGGAAGTGGAATCGGTAATTTCTCTGTCAACCGACAAATTTAAGGGGCTAAAGAAATACGGAATTCAGCCGTTTGATGTTCTTATGTCGATTCAGGGCACGGTAGGAAATGTAGGTGTTGTTCCTGAATCATTTGCAGGGAACTGGATGGCAAATATCAGTCTATTAGTGATAAGATTTCACGAGGCAAAACAGGACAACGCTATTGCATTTACCATGTTTATGAAATCGGCACATGGTCGGGAGATAATTAAAAAACTCCAAAAGGGCGATTCGATCAAGCGTATAAATGTAAAAGAGCTTGCCTCCGTGCAGATTCCGGAGCTCAACGCCTCGATCAAAAAAGAAGCCTATTCCGCGTTCGAGAAAGAGCTCGAGATCAAGAAGCAGATAGACGATCTTCGTGCCTCGATGGACGAGGTTCGAACCCAATATCTTGCGTAGTTCGGTATAGCCGGACTCGCCCCAATCCGGGTAAACATTATCATTGTAC
>CAYLZA010000557.1:0-2994 GCA_964387575.1 uncultured Spirochaetales bacterium
ACTTTCTGATCCTGCCCTCCGACGGAAACCCGGACGCGACTGGAAATACCGAGCTCGTGCGCAACTCCCGGACAAATGCAACCGACATCGCTCCCGCTCCGCCGTATTTCGGGCAGGATTCGGGCGTCGAGCCCCAATGCGTCAAGTATTTTTTCCGACCATTCCTGACCGGTGATATCGTAGAACAACGTCCCCGATGCCATCGTATGATCGGTCACGACCACTCCGGTCAACCGTGCAAGTACGAGATCGAGCGGCATCAGAATCTTGTACGTTTTTGCGTAGAGCTCGGGCTCGTTCCGTTTGAACCAGAGAAGCTTCGAAAGCACATAACCGACCGAGGCCCGTTTTCCGGTAATAGCAAACAACTCATGCTCTTCCAACCGGTCGAGCACCGAGTCCATCTGATCCGTCGCCCGAGTATCAAGCCAGCTGAATCCGTTCCGCAACGGTACGAGGTTCCGATCGACGGGAACAAACGATATCCCCTGCGCGCTTACGCTTATCCCCCGAATCGAATAGGAGGCGACGGCGGGATTGCCGACGAGCTCCTTAAGAATTCCGAGAGATACATCCCACCAGGATTCACCGTCCTGCTCGATTTCACGCGCGGATATGTTGATCAGCGGATACCGTCGTTCGGCCGAAGCGAGAATCGAGAGTTTTTCATCGACGACGATTCCTTTGCATACCGTCGTTCCGAGATCGAGCCCGATCAATGCATTCATTGGTTTACGTTTTCGAGCCCTGCCACAATGCGGGATTGACGATTTCTATCGGGATACCTTTGAACCGTCGACGTATCGAATCAATAAGATCACTATCGAGCGGTTCGATCGACACATATCGTACATGCTCTTCGAACTGAGCCGCCGAATCTACTCCGAGAATCGTGGAATCGATCCGAAACTCGGAAAGCACGTACCGTATAGCGAGCTCGAGTGGCTCGTATCCATGTTCAGTGCATACATCGATCCACTCCGAATGAATCGACGAGGCAGTCGGAAGACGCTCTTCGACGGCCTTTTTGGTCATCACCAGCAATCCCTGCAGGAGTGTGCTGCGATTAACGGTGGTAATTCCTCGATCGTGAGCTTTATCGAGCACCCCGTAATCATTCCATCGCGAATCGAGCGCGTTGAACGGAATCTGTACAACCGAGGTGATTCCGTCATCAAAAAACGGATCAAGATCTTCCGGACCCCAGGTGGCGGAAATACCGATCCGCTCGATAACACCTTTCTCACGAAACTCGAGGAGCCGCTCCCACACCGCTCCGTTACCGATACGACGGTATTCGGGTTTGTGTAGAAGTACGACATCGAGCGTGTCGGTACCGAGCGCGCTCCGACTCTCATCCACCGACTTCGCTGTCTCCTCCCGTAATGTCCGCCGGGACAAATCCTCGGCCTTTTGCGGCAGATCGAGCTTGGTACAGACGACAAAGGAAGTGCGAAGACCCGTTTCTTCGAGTGCCCGTCCTATGACCTCTTCGCTTTCGCCGTAGCCGCGCGCGGTATCGACGAAATTGATCCCGTGCTCGGCGGCACGTTGAAAAATCCGAAGCACATCGTCATATGGAACCTGACCGGTCTGATTGTTGATTCCGTAACTCATGCCGAATTGAACGGTACCAATTCCTATGCGGGAGATATTGAAGCTCATTTTGCGGTATACCCTCCATCGACGGGCAGATTGACTCCGGTGACATATGCGGATGCGTCGGATGCGAGAAACACGACGGCACCTTTGAGATCGGTGTTGTTCGCCATTCTTCCGAGCTGCGTGCGTTTGCTGTATTGCTCGACAAAACGTCGCGGTGCCGCTCCGGTATCGAGACCTCCGGGAGAAATCGTATTTACCCGAACGTCGTGATACCCGAAATAACTGGCGCAGAATCGGGTAAAATTGATCGTCCCTCCTCGATGAAAGAAATAGTCGGGACTTCCTCCGCGCATATCGGTCCCGTCGTAGTTATCGTATTCGATACCGACCATACCCATCATCGATGAGATATTGATGATGGATCCGCTTCGTTGTTCGATCATCGGTTCACCAAATGCCCTCGTCATGAGAAAAAGCCCGGTCCCGTTGATATGCATGCTTTCGTCGAATCGAGCCGCGTCGTCGTCCCACAGCTGTTTCATCGGACGTGCAACCGCGTTGTTTACCAGCACATCGACTCGTCCCTGTTCCTCGATGATTCGATCGCGGAGTGCGACGACGGTTTTCTCTTCACCTTGATCGAGGTACGCGGCGATTACCTTTTCACCTTTTTCCGCATGCTCCCGTGCGACCGCTTCCAACGCGTCTATGTTCCGTGACGCAACATAGACAACCGCCCCTGCCTCGGCGAGGGCCGCCACGATTTGCCGCCCGTATTTTCCGGCCCCGCCGGTTACTATCGCTGTTTTTCCCGTCAATGAAAACGATTCAAGAACATTCATACCATCCCCTCTGAGTCGATCCGCCTCGATATCGGGTGTCATTTTCCCCGGTATTCCACACACGTGACAAGGGTCTATCCTAATTGGCTCAATTGGTTTTTGTGCATATCTCAGCTTGATTGACAAGGAAACGACCATCAAGTCTAATACGTTCATGTTGCCGGTGCTGATCGTCGATATCCGGATGCCTGAGATCGACGGCATAGAGCTCATCGAGCGAGCATCCTCGCTCAACGCCGCGACCGTATTCATCGTCGTAAGTGGATTCTCGGAGCTCGAGTTCGCGCGCACATCATTTCCCGAAACGGATCTCGAGCTCTCCTACCCCCAGAGGCTCGCGAAACTCGGCCCGCTCGACAATTGTGAAGCGCATCGTATTCACCCCGTTTCGAAGCCGATTCATCTCGAGAGATTTTGCAAGAAATCCGGCGTGGATCGTCCGACCGTACCGTTCAATTACTTCGAAACTCACCTGGAAATTTTCCAATAATCGACCGTTCAATTCGATATTCAGTCGATCCTTCGGCATCAGATGTTTTACGGAAAT
>CAYLZA010000558.1:0-2991 GCA_964387575.1 uncultured Spirochaetales bacterium
CGCCGCTTTTGATTATCTGGTTCGGATTCGGTATGACACCGAACGTGCTGGTAGTGGTACTCTTTACGTTTTTTCCGATGACAATATCGACCGTCACCGGGCTGACCTCCACGGATCCGGAATACGTAGCACTCCTCCGATCGATGAATGCGAGCAGACGAAAGATATGGCGTATGGTGCGGTTGCCCGCCGCATTGCCGTCGTTTTTCAGCGGACTGAGGCTTTCGGTTACCTACAGCGTGGTAGCCGCCACGATCGGCGAGTGGGTCGGCGGTTCCGGGGGGCTCGGTCTGTACATGCTGCGATCGAAAAACGCGCTCGAAACCGACCAGGTATTCGTGGCGATGCTGATTACGACCGTTCTCAGTATCGGGCTTTTTTCGATCGTTTTTTTAATCGAACGATTAGCGCTTCCCTGGTACTACACCGCGCAAAGAAAGGAGCAGTGGGAGGAACAGGGGATTTATTAACAACACTATGAGAGGTTTACCATGTTCAGGAAAACATCAATAAAGGTTTTTTCGGCGGCAATACTGCTTATATTCTGTATCGGTATTGTCCAAGTCTTCGCACGGGGGCAGGACGAATCGGTGGATCGCACTCAACCGGACCGGGAGCTCAGAAAAATCACATTCATGCTCGACTGGGTGCCCAATGTTAACCATGTAGGCATCTTTGCCGCACAGGAAAAAGGCTTTTTCGAAGAAGAGGGGCTTTTGGTGAAGATCGTTCAACCGGGGGAAGTTTTCGCGACCTCGGCGGTAGTCAGCGGTAAAGCCGCTTTCGGTGTCGGATTTCAGGAAGACGTTACGATTCTCCGGGCGGATGATGTACCTGTCGTCTCAATAGCGGCTCTGCTTCAGACCAACACATCGGGTTTTGCCGTACGCGCCGGTGAAGGGATAGAATCACCCGTCGATTTCGAGGGGCTCGATTACGCAACCTTTCAGTCGGAGTTCGAACGACCGACGTTGAGCTCGCTTATGAATTGCGTAGGAGGCGATTCGTCGAAGATCAATTTCGTTTCCGCCGGTACCGATTTGCTGGCGATGCTTCAGCAAAAGAGGGCGGACATTGCCTGGATCTACTATGGAACTCAAGGGTTCCAGGCTGAAAGAATCGGGTTGGATATAACCTATTTCCCGCTCAATGAATATACCGATTGCATTCCCGATTACTATACGCCGGTTTTAATTTCCAGCGAAAAAATTCTCGAAGAGCAGCCCGATATCGTCCGGAGCTTCCTGACGGCGCTTTCTCGCGGTCATCAATTCACGATGGAAAACCCCGGAGAAGCTGCGACGATTCTCTCGGAGGCGGTACCCGAGCTCAACACCAAGGAGCTTCAGAAAAGCGTACCGTGGCTCTCCAAGCGGATGAAGATGGACGCTCCCCAGTGGGGACATCAGAAGCAAAGCGTTTGGGAAGAGTATATGCGTTGGATGATCGAAGCAGGCGTACTCGATAATCAGATCGATGTCGACGCCGCATTCACCAACGATTTTCTACCTGAAAACTGAGAAGATCGACAAAAAACATGCCGACACCGAGAGTCGAGCTCGAACGGGTATCGAAGACTTTTCACGGGGAAACCCGCAACGTCGAGGCGTTGCGGGACATCTCTATGCGTTTAGGTCCGGGTGAGCTCGTCACCGTTATCGGACCAAGCGGAAGCGGCAAGAGCACGCTGTTCAATCTCATCACCGGGTTGCTCGATCCGGATGAAGGATCAATTCGGCTCGACGGTGTTGAAACGTCGAATCGACGGGGCTACGTCTCATACATGCCGCAGCGCGATCTCCTGCTCCCGTGGCGAAGTGTTATCGATAATGCAATTATTCCTCTCGAAATCGAGGGAATAAAGCGGGAGGAAGCACGCGAACGGGCGAGTGAGCTTCTTCCGAAGTTCGGACTCGAGCACTTCGCAACAAGCTATCCCGCTACGCTGTCAGGGGGAATGAGACAGCGAGCTGCGCTGCTACGAACGGTCATGAGCGGAAAGGAAACGCTTTTGCTTGATGAGCCGTTCGGCGCACTCGATGCACTTACCAGACGGGTATTGCAGGACTGGCTGCTCGAGCTCCAGCGCGCACTCAAACGGACGATTCTCTTTATCACCCACGATATCGATGAAGCGGTATATCTCGCGGATCGTGTGATAGTGTTGAGCGCCAGACCGGGGAAGGTGGTAAAGACGCTCGACGTAGATCTTCCGCGTCCACGGCACCAGAGAATGGCTGCTGATCCGAAATTTGTGGAATGTGTCACCGAATTAATGGACGCACTGGGACTCGATTCGGAATCTGCAGCCACACCGGAAGCCACCGCCGGACAAGGTTGACCGTTTCCACAATTATTCTAACATTGTGGTGTTGGATTACTGTGCAGGGAGGATTCATGGGAAATGAAACAAAATCTCCTAAAATACAAAAAAACTCGTGGGGTAAGGTCGAAATAGAACACTACGGACGTTTCAAAGACGTTAAGCTCTGGCCCGGCGGTGCACGCGAATGGGACTGGAACGAAACCGGTACCTCTCATTCCCCCGGAGTTCAGACCGAAGACATACGCGAGCTCGTACACAACGGGGCTCGTTATATCGTAATCGGTTGCGGACGGTTTCGAAGACTCAAAGTCCGGGATGAAACATTGGCGTGGTTGAAAGACCAGGACGTGGGATACCGGGTTCTCGAAACAACAAAGGCGATTGAAAAATACAACGGTATGTGCGCAACCGAGCCTGTCGGCGCACTCATCCACTCGACCTGTTGAGAATGGGTAGAGGACACACCAGATGCTTGGTGGTTTCTGGGAATCGAGCTATCGATCCGGTCGTGTTCCGTGGGATCCGGGGGCCTACGACGGACACCTGCCGAAGATCCTCAACGATAATCAGATTCCACGCGGACCGGCTCTCGATATCGGCTGTGGCGAGGGAAAGAGCGCGTTCTGAAAATAAAAATCGACATTTCCTCAAAAGCGTTTCGCGGT
>CAYLZA010000559.1:0-2985 GCA_964387575.1 uncultured Spirochaetales bacterium
GAAGATTTTTTTGAGTCCTCCTCTATAACGGGAATGTCCTCTTCCTTTTTGGGAGTGATAGGACGGCACACAGAGGCCGGACGCGATCGGAGATGTGCTGGTTCCGCCCCTTGCGCTTTTTCCACCGGCGTAGTACAATGTTAGCCTCACAATCGGGTGTTCGGTAACCGTATCGTAGATGGACGGTGTATTGCATCGGCACCGGTACGGGTCCCGGGTGAAAAGGGAAAGCGGTGTGAATCCGCTGCAGCCCCCGCTACTGTGAACGATGAGGAACCGCGAACCGGCCACCGGGAGATTTCCGGGAAGGCGAAGCGGCTCCGCCGCCGCACTCACGGCGAGCATCGTGAGCCAGGAGACCTGCCCGAATGTGCCATACTCTACAACCTTCGGAGGGAAGGTGAGGGGAATGCACTCACACGCCCGCCTGTCCAGTGATCATTCCTGACTCGCTCTCCCCCGGTAGCGCAAGACGTTGAGGCTGCGTGAAGGAGGAAATCATGCGTCTATCACTTCTCAAAACAGCGTCGGTACTGTTCCTGGTGTGCTTTGCTATCGCTGCGTTCGCCGAGCCTCAGGCCGAGTCGAATACCGGAACAACCGATGCAACGACCGCTCAGCGCGACTACTTCGCGGATAAGGCCACCATCGAGTACTCAGATGTGTTCGATGTCGAATACCACGGCAATTACAAGACGGTTACTGTCTCCGAACCGTGGCCGGGCGCCGAATCGGGATTCACCTACGTCCTCGTACAGCGTGGCACCGAGGTGCCGCAGGATGTAGAGGCCGATAAGATCATCGAGGTACCCGTTCGATCGTTTGTTTCGATGTCGACGAGTTACCTACCGCATCTGGAAGCCCTCGATGTGGTCGATACGCTCGTTGCGGTGGATGCACACGCCTGGATCAGCTCGAAAGCCGTCCTCGAGCGAGTGGATGCAGGGAAGGTCGCCGAGGTCGGAAGCGGCTCAACGGTAAACGTCGAGCTTCTGCTCGATATGGAGCCGGACCTCATTATGACCTTCGGCCAAGGAGGCCAGTATGATACACATCCGAAGCTCGAAGAGGCCGGGCTCCCCTACGCGATCAACGCCGAGTGGAACGAGAAGGATCCGCTGGCTCGGGCCGAGTGGGTCAAGTTCACGGCGCTGTTCTACAACAAAGAGAGCGAGGCCCGGGATATCTTCAAGCAGATCGAGTCTGCATACCTCGAGATCGAGCAACTCGCCGAAGGCGCCGAGGAACGACCGACGGTATTTATCGGAGCGCCGTATCAGGGAACCTGGTGGGTGTCCGGCGGCGAGAGCTACGCGGCACGACTCCTTTCGGACGCCGGCGCAACGTATGTGTGGGAAGATGACGAGTCGACGGGAAGCCTGATGCTCGACATCGAAACCGTGTACGAGAAGGCCGGCGACGCCGATTACTGGCTCAACACGGGCTATTGGAACAGCCTTGCCGACGCCGAAGCAGCCGACGAACGGTTCACCAGGTTTGGCGCGTACAAGAGCGGCGACGTGTACAACAACAACCGGCGGATGGGTCCCGGCGGTGGGAACGACTACTTCGAGTCCGGTCCTGCGAATCCGCAACGAGTCCTCGCGGATCTCATCGCCATCTTTCATCCGGAGCTGCTTCCCGACCACGAGCTCTACTACTACCGGAAGCTAGACTAACCAAGCCCTCCACCCGGATCGGACCCGCGGCGTTTTGCGCCTGCGGTCGGGTCCGGGTTATTCTTCACCAGAGACATGCCGAAGCCACGGACCGGTACACCGCTCATCTGGACCTCGCTCATTCTCGCGCTAACGGTAGCTTTCCTCCTTGAGTTGGGACTCGGCTCCGTCCGGATCCCTGCGGACCAGGTAGTGCGCATACTCGTTGGGCTCGATCCCTCAAAGAACTCATGGCGCACGATCATCCACGTCTTCAGACTTCCGCGGGCGATAACCGCGTGTCTTGCCGGTGCCGGTCTCGCGGTCAGCGGACTGCAGATGCAGACGCTGTTCCGAAATCCCCTCGCTGGGCCGTCCATTCTGGGCATCGGATCCGGAGCGAGTCTGGGTGTTGCCCTGGTGGTGCTTACCGTTACGACGACCCACGCATCCAGGTATCTCGACGGTCTCGGACTCGGTGGAGAAATCGCGACGGTCGTCGCCGCCGGCGGCGGTTCATCCCTGGTGATGTTTCTCGTCCTCGCGGCGTCGCGGCGGGTCAAGAGCGCGGTGACGCTTCTTATTCTGGGCCTGCTCTTCGGCTACGCGACAAACGCGATCGTGAGCATCCTCATGCACTTCAGCATCGCCGAACGGGTGCATGTGTACATTTCCTGGACTTTCGGTAGCTTCGGTGGCACCACGTGGCGTCAACTCAGGATCTTCATTCCCGCCGTGCTCGCATTTCTGGTGGCCACGCAGCTGTCGAGCAAGCCGCTGAACGGATTGTTGCTCGGTGAATCGTATGCGCAGAGCATGGGGCTCAACGTGAAACGGGCCAGGGCCCTGAGCATTATCACGACATCGGTGCTGACCGGTACCGTTACCGCCTTCTGCGGCCCCATCGCCTTTCTGGGAGTCGCGGTGCCGCACCTCGCGAGGAGTCTGTTCGGCACCTCAAACCATCGTGTTCTGTTGCCGGCAACGGCAATCTCCGGCGCCGTCATAGCCCTCGTATCCGATCTCATCGCACAGCTTCCGGGGTCGCAGATCGTACTTCCCCTCAATGCCGTAACGGCGCTTATCGGCGCCCCCGTCGTCGGTTGGATTATCCTCAAACGGCGAGGCCTCAGGGAGACCTTCTCCTCATGAACGGTGTCGCCCTCGAGATGCGCAATCTCCGTATCGGCTACAGGCACGGAGCGCGGGGTACGACCGTGGTCGCAACGGATCTTTCGCTCGAGCTCAGGCACGGCGAAGTAGTGTGCCTGGTCGGCCCAAACGGCGCCGGCAAGACGACACTGCTCAGAACGGTGACCGCACTGCA
>CAYLZA010000560.1:0-2984 GCA_964387575.1 uncultured Spirochaetales bacterium
GACCGGGACCGTTCTGTTCCGATAGGATCATCGTATCGAATCCTGCATCGAGATAGGTCGGGGTGAAGTGCATCTTTCCAACCGCCGCGGTGGAATAACCGGCCGATCTGAGAATCGAGGGAAATGTATCGATCGCTTCGGGAAGCGTCGAGTGATTGGTCCAGCCCAGATGCTGATGAACGTAGAGCCCCGAGAGGATCGAATACCGGCTCGGGGTACACACCGGAAACGTACAGAATGTGTTCTCATATACGACCGAATCATCCGCCAACCGATCGAGGTTCGGCGTCCGTACATCCCGGTTGCCGTACGCGCCGAGGCAGTCCCATCGATGCTGATCGGCGAGGATAAAAAGTACGTTTGGTTTGTTCGTTGCGTCATTCATTGCCTGTCCCCTGCTGTTTGTAGTTCGTCCGGTAAACGCACTCTCCGGATATTTACGTTGCCGGAACATCTACGGCGATTTCTCATGCGTAAAGACTTATCAAACGGGTTGTATTCGGCTACACTGCGCTGCACGTAATATGAACACCGAATCATGCGCTGTAAGGCTTAGCTCAACAAATCGCACTTCGCTCGGTATCTGTATCGGTGCGGCTACCGTTTCCGCCGTTACCTTGACCGGAGGTAACGGAAATACTTCGGTGAATACTATAGAACGTATCCGACATGAAGGTGAACCGTTCAAAGTACTCAACAGGATTCTTTCAAAGCTTGATCCCGACGCGTCTCTCTCGATTGTCACGACAGGCAGGGAGCTCAGAAACAGAATACCCGCCGCATCGATTACCGAAGCGGAAGCGGTCGAATACGGAATTACCGGTTTATTCGATTTTAATAATCACTATCAAAGAATTCGCACGGTCGTTAGTGCCGGCGCCGAGAGTTTTGTAGTATACCGGCTCAAACCGGACGGAACCGTCGGATCGGTTCATACCGGAAATAAATGCGCTTCCGGTACGGGGGAGTTTTTTCTCCAACAAATACGTCGTATGGGAATCGATCTCGAAGAGGCGAACTGCGCCGTAGAATCGGCTAAGGAATCAGCGAACGATGAGATCGAGCCGTTTCCCGTCTCCGGTCGATGCTCGGTGTTTTGCAAAAGCGATTGTACGCATGCGGCGAACAAGGGCGTGCCAAAAGCGAGAATCATCGCCGGGCTCGGCCGTATGATCGCCGGAAAAATCAACGAGCTCATCGGGGATTGGACCACCGAGCCCGTGCTGCTCATCGGTGGTACGGCCGCAAACAGATCGGTCGTAACCTTTCTCAGATCGAGCCTTTCGGAGCTCCATCTTCCGGAGGAAGCGCTCTATTTCGAAGCGTACGGTGCTGCACGATACGGACTCGAACATTTCAAGGAGACGATGCAGTCGGTCGATGCCGTATCGAATGCGATTATCGGAGCTGCAATCGAATCCTCATACGACTCGCTCCCCCCGCTCTCGAAGTTTTCCGATCGAGTTACGTTTGCAGACCCAGTCCGTGACACCGCAATAGACGGCGACAGATGTATTCTCGGAATCGATTCGGGATCGACAACGACGAAAGCTGTCCTCATGCGAATTGAAGACGACCGAATTCTCGCGGCAGAATATGTGAGAACCGATGCGGATCCCGTGACGGCGTCACGAGCGTGTTATGAATCGATTGCACATCAGTTGGGAAATACAAAGGTCGATATAGTCGGACTCGGCGTTACCGGTTCGGGAAGACGAATCGTCGGACTTCATGCCAAAACAGAAGCTATTTACAACGAGATAATCGCACATGCCACTGCAGCGTCTCACTACGATCCTTCGGTAGATACGATCTTCGAAATCGGTGGACAGGATGCGAAATACACCCATTTTACCTCCGGGGTTGCCTCGAGTTACACGATGAACGAGGCGTGCTCCGCCGGAACCGGTTCCTTTCTCGAAGAATCGGCATTTGAAAGCCTCAACGTTTCCATGGAAGACATCGGAGATCGTGCGCTCGAAGCACAGCATCCACCAAACTTCAACGATCAATGCGCGGCATTCATATCATCCGATATAAAAAACGCGCTGCAGGAAGGAGTAGCCAAGGACGATATTCTCGCGGGACTCGTGTATTCGATTTGTATGAACTATGTGAACCGGGTAAAGGGAGCACGCCCGGTGGGTCGACGGATTTTTATGCAGGGAGGCGTGTGCTACAACAAAGCGGTCCCGGTTGCGATGGCGTACATAACCGGCAAACACATCGTCGTACCTCCCGATCCGGGACTCGCAGGAGCGTACGGGGTCGCGCTGGAGGTAGCAAAGAGACTATACCGGAATGAGCTTCCCGAAGCGGTTTTTGATCTGCAGGAGCTCACGCATCGTAGCGTCACGTATCGAAAACCGTTTATGTGTCCGGGAGGAAAGGAACGGTGCGATCTCGGCTGTACGATTCAGCGTGTCGAGGTCGACGGCGAGGTTCTCCCGTTCGGCGGAAGCTGTAATCGTTATTATAATATCCGTCAAAACAAAAAGGTCGACACTGGAAAATACGATCTCGTCGCTGAACGGACACGACTCGTTTTCGACGAATTCGCCCCCGACGCCGGCCGTCTTTCCGAATCGGCCCCGACGATCGGATTAAATCGCTCTTTTCTCATCAATACCTACTATCCGCTTTTTGCGACGTTTTTCACCGAGCTCGGGCTAAGACCGGTGCTTCCCGATCAATACGACCGGAAAGCATCAAAACGAAGCACATCGCCGCTCTGCTTTCCGTGCGAGCTTGCTCACGGTTATTTCGCGGAGTGCCTGAAACAATCTCCGGACTATCTATTTTTACCGCACATGCGTGGAATACGTCACGAACCGGCGGAACCGGTGGCGAATTTCTGTCCGCTCCTGCAGGGGGAGTCGTTTTTTCTTCGTTCGGCATTTGAAAACGAGATACCCGGTCCCGAACGCATCATCGATACGATGATCGACTTTGCGCTTCCCCGGCGTCATGTAGAACAGGCGTTT
>CAYLZA010000561.1:0-2983 GCA_964387575.1 uncultured Spirochaetales bacterium
CATCGAGAGTTTTCTCGATTCGATAAACCGTCTGATTATCGATTTCTCGCATGTGCAGATTCAACATATCGGCGATGAACGGGTTGCAAAACCGGGGCACGGTTTTCACGGATTGCCGTTTCTCCGTGGACTCGGAGTATCCGACGACAACATGGTTTTTTCATCGCCGGATCTCAATGAAAGCTTTTCTTTTCCATATAACGGCGCACTTTCCGAAAACCTCGGAGGAATAGCAATCCACTCGTGTCGCGATTGGACACCGACAATGAAGCGGATTCGTTCGGTTGAGGGTTTGTATATGATATATTTCGCGCTCACCGGTCATCACACCGATGCAACGCCGTGCGACGGGCAAAACGTGAGGGAAGCAGTCGGAGGCTCCGATCTTATTTTGAAAGCGAGAGTAGGAACCGATATCGACGTTGCGTTGGGACAGCTTTCCCACGTCGCGGCCGGGGGGAACAAGCTCATCGTCGAGTTCCCTTCGTCCGGTGATGTATCCCGAGATGCAGAAACATATAAACTATATAGAGATAAAGTCGGGACTCTCATGGACGGGGTGTCAGGGTAGACCTATGTACCACGCGAATGCTAATCAAGGAGATCGAAAATGTCAGGAATCGATATCAGAATCGGCAGATTATTCGGCAACAAAAAAAATGTCGTAATATCCGCTCTTGATCATGTAATGGAATATGGATATCAACCGGGAATCGAGGATGCCCGCACGGCAATTGAAAACTGTATCGACACCGATGCGCTTCTTCTTCCGCGGGCAATGCTCGAGCGGCATTCCGATATTTTCGAGGATCGAGATGTCCCACTTCCGGTGGTGAGGATCAACTGGTCCTCCGCGTTCTATTACCCGCTCGACTACAGATCGGGATTTACCACCGTCACAACAACCGTGGAAGAAGCGGTTCGAGCGGGAGCCGAGGCGGTCATTTGCTCGCTGTTCCTCGAGAACAACGATGAAGCAATGGAGACCGAAAACGTTCGCGTTTTTTCGGAGGTAGTACGAGCGAAGGAACGGCTCGGGATACCGCTTATCGGCGAATGCTATGTTGTAGAACACAAGGAGATGACCGCAGAAAAGCTTCACGACAAAGTGAAGCGAGTTACCCGGATAATGGTCGAGCTCGGAGCGGATCTCATCAAGTGCTTCTATACGGAGGAATTCGACAAAATCGTTTCGAACCTCCCGGTGCCGGCATTTACAATCGGTGCCGAAAAGCTCGCACATGATCTGGATGTATTGAAAAAGGCGTCCGATAGTGTCGCCTCCGGCGCCCGCGGTATTATATTCGGAAGAAATATTTTCATGGCCGACAAACCGAAGAAGTTGATAGCGGCGCTCAACGCAGTTATGAACAACGGTGAAAATCCTGAATCTGCATACAAAAAACTGAAATAGGAGATACAATGCTGTTCGAAGTCAATGACAACGATAGAGAAATCTATGAATCGGAAATTGAACCGTTTCTTCCCGACAGAATTATCGACATTCATACACATCTCTGGCTCGATACATACAAGAACCACGATGAGGGTGAGTTCAACCGAGTCGTTTCCTGGCCGTCGAGAGTTGCCAAAGAAAATCCTGTGGAGGACCTCGATGAAACGTACCGGCTCATGTTCCCCGGGAAAAAGGTCTCGGCGCTCTGTTTTTCGAGTATCAAAACCGGAGACGATTTCGAAGCTCTCAACGGGTATGTAAGTGAGGCGGTTTCAGGTACCGGGCACGAGGGACTACTCTTTACACCGCCCTGGTGGTCGGCTGAAGAGATGGAACGACGAGTTGAGGACTGCGGATTCAAGGGTATCAAGGTCTATCTCAATCTCTCTCCGGATTATATACCACAAGCCGAGATCAGAATTTTCGATTTTCTTATCCACGAGCACTTGAGGGTAATCGACCGGCGTGGGTGGATCGTCATGCTCCACATCCCGCGACACGGCAGACTAAAGGATCCCGTCAATTTACATCAGATGCTCGAAATCGAGGATCGATATCCAAATGCCCGGGTCATCATTGCGCATGTGGGGAGAGCGTACTGCAAAGAAGACGTTGGCAACGCCTTCGAGGTTTTGGCTCCAACGCAAAATATGAAATTCGATTTCAGCGCCAACACGAATCGCTGGGTCTTCGAGCGTCTTCTCGAGTCGATCGAACCGAGCCGAATTCTCTTCGGGAGCGATCTACCGATCGTACGAATGCGGATGCGACGAATCTGTGAGGACGGAAAATACATCAACATCGTCCCGCCCGGTCGCTACGGTGATGTGTCGGGAGACCCGAATATGCGCGAAGCAGATCCGTCGGAAGCCGAAAAGCTTACCTTCTTCCTCTATGAAGAGCTCAGGGCGTTTATCGGCGCTGCACGAGACGCGGGGCTGGCGGACGAGGACTTCCAGGCGATATTCTACGGCAACGCACGCCGACTACTCGACGAGGCAGGGGCGGAATCGTGTGGGAATGGGACGGCTCCCATCCGGTAGAGCTCATTCACGAAAAAACCGTGAATGATACGGACGGCTATCGAGATTACACACCCTGCTTCGAGGAACGGCGATTGAAGTTCGAATGACCACGTTTCGAATATCTATCGTGACATTGAATCGCCGTCATAGTCGTGATAGCTTTGACATTAATATATGTATGAAACCAATTAAAACACTTGTATGTGTCGTCTATATTTCGTTCGCGTTTCACGCGTTTGGGCAATACTCCGACGAGTCGCCTGCGTTCGAGCGTCTTTTCTGCACGTCTTATCGTGGATATCAATATGCAAGCTCCTCCGAGCTCCAACCCGCCGAACGCCCGGCTGTAAGTCCGTACGGCATGCATATGATTTTTGACGGAGATGTCTCCACGGGATGGTCCGAGGGAGCACACGGAGACGGAACGGGTGAAGAGTTGTGGCTGACGGTACGACCCGGAACGGACACGCTGGCGTTGATAAACGGTTTTGCGAGGTCGGCA
>CAYLZA010000562.1:0-2982 GCA_964387575.1 uncultured Spirochaetales bacterium
AATCGATCAATATCTGGTCGGTCATCCGGATTACTTCTTCGGGAAATCGCCGGAATCGGCGCTCGTGGATCCGAATAATCTGTTTATCCTGCTCGATCATTTGAAATGCGCGGTCTTCGAGCTTCCGTTCAAATCGGGTGAGGAATTCGGAGAGGAAACCGAAGCGATGCTCGATCATCTCGCCGAGAACGGCGTAGTCAGGCTAACCGGAGATACCTGGTACTGGGCGGACCGATCGTATCCTGCGGAGCAGATTTCGCTTCGGACGTCAACCTCGGAAAACGTGGTGATCATCAATACGACGAAGGGAAGATACGATGTAATCGGCGAGATGGACCGGGTCTCGGCAAAGGAGTTGCTCTTCGAAGGTGCGGTCTATATCCACCGGGGCGATCAGCATATCGTAACTGAGCTCGATCTCGAAAATTCGAAATGCTATGTAGAATCGACCGATATCAACTATTACACGGATTCGATCGTCAAGAGCGATATAAAAGTGCTGCATGTCGATGAAGAGCGGGAGCGCGGTGGATTCAGGGCGCTTATCGGTGATGTGCTCGTACGACGTGAAGTATCGAAGTACAAGAAGCTTCGATATCATTCACACGAAAACGTCGGATATGGTGAGATATCGCTGCCGGAAGAGGAAATGCATACACGAAGCACCATACTGACGTTCGGCGAGGATACGCGGGCGGGTCGGGCGTTTTCATCGGTACCGTCCAAGCTCAAAGAAGAAGTAATTGCCCGTCTCGGAACGTTAATCAAAAATGTTTCACCCGTGTTTTTGCTCTGTGAATCCTCCGATATCGGTGTTTCGGAGCGACTCAGAGATCCACATACCGAGACTCCGTCTCTTTATGTATACGATATGTATCCGGGAGGAACGGGGTTGTCTGAAGGGTTCCTCGATCGGTGCGTAGAGATACTCGATGCGGCGTACGAGCTGCTCGAAGGGTGTCCGTGTACGACCGGGTGTCCTTCTTGCATCGGCCCGGATGAGGGAAAACGAGGGGAGGGGGAAAACCGGAAGCTCGCCATGCTCTCGTTCCTGAGAACGCTGAATGGTACTCAAAAAGACACGGTGGTTGTGTGAGCGCACATTCGCTTTCGGAACGTCTGCAACGGATCAAATCCGAGGGTAGCTCTTCGGTGGTGCCGGGCTCGTCGAAGACCACCGATGTTTCACATCTCGATGAGGTGCCGGCGGATTCGTCGCAATCGGCCGATTTGACGACATCGCCGTCGCAGGAGCTTTCCGTTGCAACCGAGCACATCCCCGATGTGTCCGAGCTTCCAACCGGTTGGGTACGGGAAGGACGCTTTCTGTGGTGTCGCGAGCTTCACCAACCGTCATCGCTTCCTATGTGCATCGACTCACTCGTATTTAATACCGAGTTATTTGATACGTCGAAAATGATATTTCTCGACGTCGAATCGACCGGATTGTCGTCTGGTGCCGGCTCGATTGCGTTTCTCGTAGGTACCGCCCGGATAGTCGATTCCGTAATCGTTGTAAAGCAGTTTTTTTTGAGTGATTTCCCCGGAGAAATAGAGCTTCTGCACCGGCTCAACGACGAACTTTCGGAGGATTTGATAATAACGACATATAACGGCTCCTCGTTCGATCTCCCGCTTCTTGGAAGCCGATATACGATGAACAGGTTGTGTATGCACTCCTACGCGCAGCTCGATCTTCTGCATTGGGTCAGGAGATTCTGGAAATCGAGGTTGACATCGTGCAGGCTAACCGACGTGGAAAACGAGCTTCTCGGCATACGTAGAGAACAGGATATCCCGAGCAGCCTCGTTCCCGAGCTCTATTTTCAGTTTCTCGAAGACAACGATCCTTCATCGCTCGGATTGGTTTTCGAGCATCATCTGCAGGATGTGATTTCTCTTCACAGGATTTATAATCGTATTGAAAAGACGCTTTCCGAATCCGATCCGGACGATGTCGATCCGGTCGCTCTCGGTCGCTGGTTTCTCGGAAGGGATACGAGGAAAGCCGAGCGTATTCTGCGTCGGGCCGGTGATTCTGGAAACGCCGCCGCCGGTGTGCTTCTCGGGGCGCATCTCAAGCGAAGCGGAGGACGCGGTGCCGCCGTGCCCGTCTGGGAGCTTCTCTGGAGCCGGTCGAAGCATGAACGTGCGGGTGTCGAGCTTGCCATGTATTACGAGCACACGCGGAGGGATTTCGAACGGGCGCTCACCATCGTGGAAGAACTTGCGGCAAGCACCGATCCGCCGCCGGGGATTGTTTATCGAAAGGAACGTCTTCTCCGAAAGCTCGAACGTCGCTGAGTCCTACGCGGAGGCTGCGGAAAGCTCAACGCCTCCGAATAGGCTTCTTCATACGCGGCTGCGGAGCGATCCCAGGAAAAATCCGCCCTCATCCCGTTTTGCTGCATCCGTCGATATCTTTCGGGATGAAATCGAAGCAAATCGAGCGCACGTTTTACCGCGTTTACGATTGAAACGCCGTCTTGGGTATCATATACAATACCGGTCGCTTTGCCGACTCCTTCGGGTGCGGCGTCCGCCGGGTCGACAACCGTGTCCTGGAGCCCTCCCGTGCGACGAATAATCGGGATCGTTCCGTATTTGAGCGAATAGAGTTGATTGAGCCCGCACGGTTCATATCGCGAGGGCATGAGAAAAAAGTCGCTCCCCGCTTCGACGAGATGTGCAAGCTCCTCGCTGAATCCTTCGGTAAAATGAAGATTGGGGTTTTCCCGCGCCGCTCGATGAAGTGCCCGCGCAATCCACGCATCGCCGGTTCCGAGTATAACGAGCTGCGCCGGAAGCTCGAGTACATTCGCGAGACAACCTTCCTTTTCATCGCAAAGCTCATAAAGTCCCTTCTGCTCGGTGAGTCGTCCCACCATACCGATGATCGGCAGATCGCTCTCGGTCGGAATACCGACGGTTCGTTGAAGCACGCGTCGACACTCACGTTTACCGTCGAGCGCGTCAGGAGAA
>CAYLZA010000563.1:0-2976 GCA_964387575.1 uncultured Spirochaetales bacterium
GCTCCGGATTCCCGCGATGATACTCGCCGAAACCTCGCTGAGCTTTCTCGGAATCGGGCTCAGACCGCCGATAATCAGCTGGGGTGTTCTGCTTCAGGAGGCACAGAATATCAACAGCGTTATTATGCATCCCTGGCTATTTCTCCCCGGGCTGTTTGTGATCGTGGCGGTTCTTGCATTCAATTTTATGGGAGACGGTTTGCGGGATGCAGCCGATCCGTACGGAATCAAGTGATGAGTGTCTGCAGATGAGTGAGTCTACGCAACAACTGCTGGAAGTACAGAATCTCAAGACCCATTTTTTTACCGACGACGGGGTGGTAAAAGCCGTCAACGGTGTTGATCTATCGATTCGGCGCGGGGAAAGCCTCGGTGTTGTCGGCGAAAGCGGCTGCGGAAAAAGCGTTACCGCGCAATCGATTATGCAGATCGTTCCGAGCCCGCCGGGAAAAATCGTCGACGGGAAGATCCTTTTCCATACCGAAAAAGGTGTCGTCGACGTCGCCTCGCTCAAATCGAACGGGAGAGAGATGCGGTCGATTCGGGGCAAGGAAGTCTCGATGATCTTTCAGGAGCCGATGAACTCGTTGAGTCCGGTACATACAATCGGAAGTCAGATAGCGGAAGGAATCCGGCTTCATCAACGTATTTCGAAAAATGAAGCACGCGAGCGTACGGTAGAAATGCTTGATAAGGTCAGGATCTCCCGTCCGGCCGAGGTGTTCGACGAGTATACCTATCAACTTTCCGGCGGGATGCGACAACGCGCTATGATCGCGTTGTCGTTAGCGTGCGGTCCGGCGTTGCTCATTGCCGATGAACCGACGACGGCACTCGACGTAACGGTACAGGCGCAGATTCTCAGATTGATCCGCGACCTGCAGCAGGACTTCGGGATGGGACTCATGCTCATTACTCACGACCTCGGCGTTATCGCACAAACCGTCGATCTCGTCGCCGTGGTATATCTCGGAAAAGTCGTCGAGTACGGAACGCTCACAGATGTGTTTCTTGATCCGAAGCATCCGTATACAAAGGCGCTCTTTGCGTCGATTCCCCGAATCGAGGAGGAGCATTCGCTCAAACCGATTTCGGGATCGGTTCCCGATCCGTATCAGAAGATTCCGGGGTGTCCGTTCGCGGGCAGATGCGATCATGTTCATGACCCGTGTAATAAGAATATCCCCGCGCTCGTGCAGCAGGACGGAAAACACTCGGTCAGATGTTTTCTCTATCATACCGAGACTGAGTCTGGAGACGAGTAGATGGGCAATTCGGAGCAGAACGAACTGGTTAAAGTAGAACGACTCAAAAAGCATTTTGAAATACGCAAGGGACTATTCAAGCGGCTCGTCGGGCATGTTAAAGCCGTAGACAACGTGACTTTTACGGTTCGTACCGGAGAGACCTTCGGTCTTGTCGGTGAGTCCGGATGCGGCAAAACCACGATCGGCAGAACAATACTTCGGGCGCTCGATCCGACCGACGGGGATGTGTGGTTTACCCCGAACGGCAGCACGTACAATCTGGCACGTATGGAAGGGAAAAAGCTTCGGAAAATCCGCCCGCTCATGCAGATGATATTTCAAGATCCGTATTCGAGCCTGAGTCCGCGGATGACGGTAAAGGATATTGTTTCGGAATACCTTATTATTAATAAGCTTGCAAGCGGCAAAGAGCTCGACGATCGGCTGCGGGCGATTATGAAAGAGGTGGATCTGAATCCACACTTTCTTCCGAGATACCCGCATGCGTTTTCCGGCGGACAGCGACAACGAATCGGTATTGCCCGGGCGCTGGTTCTCAATCCCAAGTTCATTGTTGCAGACGAACCTGTCTCCGCACTCGACGTCTCGGTGCAAGCGCAGATCCTCGAGCTCATGCGCAAGCTCAAAGCCGAGTATCAGCTCTCATATTTATTTATATCGCACGATCTGAGCGTAGTAAAATATATAAGCGATAGAATAGGCGTGATGTATGTAGGAAAGCTCGTTGAGGTTGCCGGAAAGCGGGAGCTCTATAAAAACCCGTATCATCCCTATACGGGCATGTTGCTTTCGGCAATTCCGCGGGTTGATGCGACGATACGTCAGGATTTTCAGCTATTGAAAGGGGAAGTGCCCGATCCCTCGGCACCGCCTCCGGGATGTTATTTCCATCCGAGGTGCCCTTTTGCTCAGGATATATGTAAGACCGATGAACCGCCTCTGCGAAACGTCGCGACCGAGGATGAGGAAGCTCACTTCGTCGCATGTCATTTTGCGAAAGAGGTGGATGTATTTATTTGGAGCCAAACAGCTCGAAAGAGCTAAATTTTAAGGAGGATCTTATGAAACGATTCACTATGTTGGCTGTCGTGATGCTTCTTGCGGGAAGCGTCCTGTGTTTTGCAGGTGGAGGCCAGGAAGCTGAAACCGGCGGAACGAGCGAAGGAGCCGCGACGAGCGGCGGAGTAAGTACGGGCGAGTATGCGGAGGCCCCGATGCTTACCGAAATGGTTCAAAGCGGCGATCTACCGCCGGTTGACGAGCGATTGCCCGAGGAGCCGCTTGTAATCGAACCGATCGACCAGATCGGTCAGTACGGTGGAACCTGGAAGCGCATGAACACCCACTTCTTCTGGTATCTTACCAATGAAATGCTGGTGAAACGGCTTCCATGGACGATGGAATGGATGCCGAACCTGGCGCGGGAGTGGGAAGCCTCTGACGACGCTACTCGATTTACCTTTCATCTGCGTCGAGGGGTCAAGTGGTCGGACGGCGAGCCGTATACGGTCGAAGATATTATGTTCTGGTATGAAGATCTGATTCAAAACGACGAGTATACACCGGGTAAACCGGAGTGGATGATGACCGGAGGTGGACTGGCTACTTTTACGACACCCGATGATTATACACTGGTTATTGAGTTCACCGCTCCGAAAATCGGATTTATGATGAAAGGTGTATTCGTCGCTGTTGGCGGTATAGGAAT
>CAYLZA010000564.1:0-2971 GCA_964387575.1 uncultured Spirochaetales bacterium
TGAACGAAATAATGGAGTTTATATGCTCGCCGAAAACTATCCGTATATGGTGCACAATCAGGAAATGCGGCGGCTCTACAAAGAGGGAAAAATCGGAAAATTCGTGTATGGAGAAGGGGAATACGTACACCCGGATTCGGCCGGGACAAAACTCGCGAGAAGCTGCGGTTGGGATCACTGGCGAAACTGGATTCCCGCAACATACTACTGCACGCATTCTATCGCCCCGGTGATGTACATAACAGACACGAGGCCGACCGCAGTAAGTGGTTTCGTTCTTCCATACGATTTCGAAGACCCGTCGTTGACCATGACTGCCCGCAGAAGTGATACGGCCGCGGTAATCATGTGTAAAATGGACAACGGCGCATATATGAAGTCGCTTCACGGGGGCTTACGGGGTCATCAGAACTTCGTTCGGATTCACGGAAATCGCGGGTTGATGGAAAACAGCCGGGTTTCGAACACCGGGCGGGTACGATTGAAGCGGGAACGGTTTGAGAAAGACGAGGGCGAACCGACCGAAACCGTCTACCAGCCCGATTTCCCCGTCGCGCACGAGCAGGCGACGAAAACCGGTCACGGAGGCGGAGACTTTTTTACCAACTATCACTTCGCCGAAGCCATCCGTACCGGGACGCAGCCGTATCTCGATGTCTATCGCGCAGTCGATATGAGCATCGCCGGAATACTTGCCTATCGTTCGGCACTGTCCGGGTCTCAGCTCGTAGAGCTGCCCGATTTTCGTGATGAATCGGTTCGCGCCCGGCACGAGACCGACGATACTCGCCCTTATCCGCCCGGCGGGGCCGATGTCCAACCTGCCGATGCAGACACACGCACTTCCAAACGACGTTCCGGCGATCTTTCACCGAGCGTTCTCGGAGATATTCACCTCAGCGAAGAAACGAAACGGTTTGCGCGTGAGGTGTGGCGTGAGCAGGGGTGGGAAGAGGGATAATAGAGGCTTTTGGTCGTTCACGTCGATCTATGCGGTATCGAACAGAACGATAACCGACGCCGGGGCGACATCGATCGTATCCGGGCAGTCGATGAGAGAGGGAGCTTCTGGTGTAGCAGCCTGCAAACGCGACCGGCTCGTATAACCGTCGTGTATGATCTCATCGCAAGTGCCGGTCTTTTTTGTCTCTGCATCGTCGAGCTCTATCGAAATTCGTTTGGTTTCCGAGTGAGCGGTATTACACACCACAATCGCTCTCGTTCCGGTTTCTTTCGATCTGTGTACGCTGTAGCACTTACTCTTTTTACCGTCTATTTCGACACGGGCACCGGCGGTGCCGAGAAAATCGCCGTCCCAGAGATGCTCACGATATCGAGCTCGAAAAGTTTCTATCAGCTTGCCGTATGCAATGGTATCGGGTATGTCCTCGGGATAGCCTTTGAAGTTGAACGGCTCATAGCTGATTATGTATTTATACTCCAGGCATTTGTTGAGTTTGTTGCGATCGTTGAATCCCTTTGCCGCCATCATGATCGGAAGATCCGAATCGATATAACGCGCGACGGGGGTGTGACGATGATCAAACCTCGTGTACAGCAGGTGATATTCCTGTGTCTGGATGTCATACATGAGCTCACCCGAGAATAGGTAGTCGTCCACACCCGCCTCTTTGGTCGCTTCCTTGAATCGTTTGATCAAATCGATATCGTGTCCGTAGAGATACGCCGGATACCGATGATTGTGTTTGTCGTCGAAACAGTAGACGGCGCTACCGTGGTGTTGCCCTTCGTCGAAGAGGATCCCTGAGGCGCCGAGGCGAAGGACTTTGCGAAGCTCTCCGACCGCGTGTTCTCTCCATTCCGGATCGGCGGTGCATGTCGGAACCAGCGGGCAGACATTGAGTCCGGCGAGCTGCGTCCAGCTGTAATATGAGTACCCGTGTGCGGGATAGGAAGCGCCGTACGGATTTCTTGCCGTATACTTTTCGAGGTCGCCGTAAAACGGTTGGCTTGCATCGATCCAGGTCCATTTGCAGAAAAGGACGATGTGCACGCCGAGTTTTTTGCATTCGGCTATCGCGTTGATCAGCTCTCGTTCACTACCGAGTCTCGGATCCACCGAATGCGAAGGATTCCCCCGGTCCTGACCGCCGAAGGCCCATCCGGTAAGTTGAATCACCGATATGCCGGCGTTTTTGCACGAGCGGGCGATCCCGGGAAGATCCGTATACCGAAAATTTACCTGGTCTTCGGCTCCCGCAATCTGAATTTGAATCCATGAGTGGATATCTTCGGACCAATCGGGACGCGCCGGGCTTCGATACCAGCGTTCACGCCAGCTCTTGTAGATATCGACCCCCTCCTGCCAACCGCCGCTATACGGCGCAACATGAACCGGCGGTAATTCGCACGATTCTCCCGGGTGAGTAAAACAAAATCGCTGGGCAAGCAGCTCGAGCGAGGCGAGCTCTCCGTCCGGCGACGGCGCGCGGTTGGTATAGCTGTCGTCGAAGCCGGGCTTTTGTTGAAAAAACCATCGCACGAGATCGCGGTTGGTCTCGTCGTGGTACCCGAAATAGATCCCTTCTTCATCGCTTTCGAGAAGAATGAAGAGCGACCGCCGGGTATCCGCGGCGGATTCGGTTGCGTAGAAAGTGCCCCAGTAGCCCTGATTCTCTTCGAAAACCGGATAGAGCGTTGCATCCTCGAATTGTGTGTGACTGAAGTGACGTCGGATAAGACGAGCATAACCGGCGTCATCGCTGCCGATCGTCTCGGTCGGCGAAGCGGAGTCTTCCGCATTCGAAAGGCGCGGCGGCGTTATCCCTCCGAAGCACGGCCAGGCGACTACCTCGACATCCCGGTCCGAGTTGTTGTCGAGCGCTGCCGTAAAAGACACCCCGTTTTCGGTAAGCAGAATTTTACCGGTGAAGGTAATATCCAGTACCTCTCCGTTGGTATCACGAAGCTCGTTCCAGACGATCGTAACCGAATCGTTCTCCTCCCGGAT
>CAYLZA010000565.1:0-2962 GCA_964387575.1 uncultured Spirochaetales bacterium
AAACAGCTCAGCGATACGGATACAAAGACGCTTCCCGAGGATGAGAGAATTAAATCGGTGTTGCAGACAATCGAGGAAAAACGCAATGAAAACGAGACGTATGTATCGCTTATCGAACGGCTCAACGCGGCAATAGAAGTCGACCGACTCTCGGATGAGATCAAGAAGAAACAGAGCGCGAAGGAAGGGCTCGAAAAACAGCTTTCCGAGCTCGATCAGGAGATAGAGAAACTCGGGGAGCAGAAATCGGAAAAAACGAAAGAACGAGGAACACTCAAATCGCTCAAGGAAGCCGTTTCCGAGCACATGTCCGAAGAGTAACCGGTCGAGCTCACCCGGTGTTTCAATCGAAGAGATCCACGTTGTACTTCAATACCTGACAGCTCACGCGGCCCCAGTCGTTGTGGCCGTCGTCGGACATGGCGTTCCCGGAAGCATAATAAAGCGCAGTACGAAGCGTGCCGTCAGCCATTTGAACCGTCGAAGGATAACCGAGATCGGTATTTTCGGCACCGTCACCGGATAGAAGCGCCTCACGTTCACGATTCCATGTTTTGCCGGCGTCGTTACTCACCAGCGCACCGCATCCGAAAGGGCGTATCCTCCTGCCGAACGTCAGCAGAACGCGACCGTCGTCGAGCAACGTCAGATCCGCCGGGTGCTCATCCTTGCGGGTTACCTCTCCGATCTGCTCCCATTCAATACCGCCGTCATTGCTCGAAAAAATCGAAATATTCCGCTTTTCCTGCGAACGTGAGGCCGCAAGAAGCACACCGTCCGAGAGCTCGGTGATTGCGGTTTCGTTGAACCCCTCGGCGATGAGCCGCTCCTCTTTCCAGGTTTTGCCCGAGTCGGAGCTTCGCATTGTTGCGCATCCGAGCGTCTTTGTCTCACGTCCCCTCAATCGACCGTAGTAGGAGAGGAGCAGATCTCCATCGGAGAGCTCGATAATTCGTCCGTACGGCGACGTTGTAAAAAACAACTGTGAGAGCATATACTCGGGCCGTGAAAAGCTACCGCCCCCGTCGGTGCTGCGTCGAATAACAAGACCCGGCGTATCACCAATCGTCTTCTCGTCCGCCGGAGACCACTCCCACCGTTGATCCTTGAGCTCGTATGCGTGGCTTCTCGCGGACCAGTATGCAAGCACCAGGGTTCCGTCGGACGCCCATCCGAGACCGGGATTTCGCGCATCTTCGAATCTCGGTGTGACCCTGTAGGGATCGCTCCAGCAAATGCCTTCGTCGTTGGAAATCGAAACCGAGAGTGTTCCGGTGATTCCGAGATGAGGTGCTTCGGTGCGGTAGACGATTGCGAGGGCATTATCCCGTTCGGCGAGAACGGGAAAGTAGCCCGCGAGAGAGACCACGAGATAACGCTCGATCTCCAGGCGTTTGCCGACAAATGCATCGGAGGTTGCTCTCAGATAGTTGTGTTGACTGTTCACGATGAAGATTATCCGGTGTATTCAATATCGGGATCGGTATCCGTTTCGGGATCGTTCTTTCCGGCAGACGCGGCCGAATCGCCGGTAGGCTTTTTTTTCTTTTTTCGGGACAGGAGCTGCGGGCGGGATTTCTTCCCGCTCTTTTTGTTGCTTCCCGACGCTTTTTGATGTTTCTGCTCAGATGGAGGTTCCCGGAGGCTTTTCTGCTCCTTGAGCTGCTCCGCCTGTTTTTTATTTCGATCTTTTTCGCGTTTGATCTTCTGTTGTCTGCTTTTTGTGAGATAGCTCGTAATATAGAGTACGAACGAGTAGAGAATGCCGACGGCCATCGTAATGATAATGACCGAGACAACCGAAATACCTTCGAGCTGATATCCGAAAAAGTTTATATCGGTGGTGTTTTGCGCATTGAGAGCGATAAATACCGCGAGGATGAGAAAAAAAACGATGCTTATAATCAGCCGAATCATTACGTAGTTCAAGCATAGGTGGTTCGGTCTTTGATTGTCAATAACGCGGGTAGTTTTCACCGATCGGGTCTGGGAGGGCAGAACGGGCGCCGGCCAAGAATGGTTACACTTCCCCCACTCTCCATCGTTGATATCAACCATAAACTTGAAATAAGGAAGGATGTCTATCTCAACAATAATGCCTCTATCATTTAAGCCCGTTCTGCCCGTTACATAACCGACATCTCCAGATAACGTGTGAGATTGCCCCACATGAGCTATTTTTGTACGATAGCGGCTGATGATTGTTTTCAATCAGGAGGAGCTGCAAAAGCTGCTGCACGGGTTTGCCGGTGGTTTTCAGGCGAATCTTGCCTATCTAATCGTATTTCTCGTTCTGATTGTCGTAATCATTCTGTTCCTTTTATTCGCGTATCGTATGCTCAAGGGACGCGAAGAACGGCGATTGTCTGCGGCTATCGACGATCGAAACCGGAACGTTATCGATTCGTTTGCTCTCGATCATCAGGAGCTCGAGTTGCTCGACGAATTATCACGATATCTCAATGATTCGAGAAAACGATACACCCTGTTGACAGATCCACGTACATTCGCCGCCGCCGTCCAGAAGGCGCGTCGCGACGGTCGGGCGGATGAAAAGGCGGTCGGTTCGCTTCAGAAAAAACTCGGAATCGACGCCCGTGTTTATCTTCGCACCTTGAGATCCACCGCGGATATTCGTCCTGGAATTCCGGTTGTGCTCGATGTAGAGAATCGGGGACGTGTTGCGGGCACCGTACAACGGCAGGGTGATGAGGGAATCATCGTTTCGGCGCGTGACAAGCGGGTAACTCCCGCCGAGGGAGACTCGATCATTCTCTATTGTCACGATGAACGTGGCGTATTCGCGTTTCGTTCGACGATCAGATGTATTGAGGCAGATGCGATACATATCTGTCACTCGAACGCGCTCAAACATGCGCAGCGGCGCGCTTATTTTCGCCGAAAGGTTTCGATGCCGGTGGTGGTCAAGTCCGAAACGGGTGAATCCGGGACGCTATCAACG
>CAYLZA010000566.1:0-2961 GCA_964387575.1 uncultured Spirochaetales bacterium
ACAGAGGCGAGAACCGCAGGAGTAGATCCATCAGCGCGAATTCGGCGAACATGATGAGAAGGAGAGCTCCGCTGCGCTTGAGAATATGCCTGCGTTTTCTGTGACCGATTTCGTGCGCGAGGACCGCTTCGATCTGCGGTTCCGAGAGCGTTTCGAGAAGCGTGTCAAAAAGCACGATTCGTCTGGATTTTCCGAAACCCGTGAAGTATGCGTTCCCGTGACGGCTTCTTTTACTGCCGTCCATCACATAGATTCCGCGGCGTTCGAATCCGAGCTTGTCGGAAAGCGACTCAAGCCGATCCCGAAGCGAGCCTTCTTCGAGGGGAGTGAATCGGTTGAAAAGCGGAGCGATAACGATCGGAAACAGCGTTCCTATCAACAGCTGGAGCGCCGCAACGAAACCGAACGCGTACAACCACCAGAACCGTCCCGCCGACGTCATGAACCACAGAACGCCGATCAACAATGGTGCCCCGATTATCGTGGCAACGATCAATCCCTTGATGATATCCGCCGCATACATCCTGGGCGTCATCGTATTGAAGCCGAATCGCTCTTCGATAGTGAACCTCAGATAGATCCCCTGAGGAATCGATATCAACCGAAACAGCAATCCGACGACGCCGATAAACAACACACCGCCGAGTACGATAGAATCAAGCAGCGACGCAACTGAGCTTTCAATGATACCGAGGATCCCGAAGCCCGCAACACCTGCAAGCACGACCGTGTCCACCGTCGTTTCAACGATACCGAACCGCATCTTTGCCGCCGAATACTTTCCGGCGCGCCTGTATGTATCTCTATTGATACGACCATCGAGATATGACGGTATGTTATTCGAATGAACTGTAATTGAACGAAGGTTCAGCAGCGAGAGCGAAATTTCGGTAAGAAAATAGAGCGCAAGTATCGCCGAATAGATTGCAAGAATTATGTTCGGACTCATCCTCCTACGGCGGCCGCAAGCTCGTCCTGTTTCTTACCGTGGCTCAAGGCTTTGCTGCATTCCTTGCAGACGGTTATCTTACTCTCGCCCGCGTCGTACTCATACAAAAGCTTGATTCCGGTTCGTTTGCAGATCGGGCACGTTCCCCTGGCCTTTTTGACGTATTCGTCTATGCCGTGTCCCCTGTGCGCTTTGGACATGGTTACCACTCCTTACTGTGTATTCAATTACGCCCACGCCGGGCGACGCCCACCAACGGGCGCGATATAAACTCCGAATGATACGATATAACGCTCAATCGCCTCGAGGTCAAGCGGTAATAACGTGTTCCACGAAATCCGCTATCAATCCCGACGCTCTCGGCAAGAACGTCGAGAAATCTCCGGGCGCTTTCCCGTCGGCACGGTCGGAAATGACTCGAGCAAGAAGGAAATCGATTCCCTCGATATACGCCACCAAACCTGCGGCGGCGCCTTCCATATCTACCGCCCACCCGTCGAGTTCCTCGACTAAATACGCCGAATCGCGTCTTTTCGCGGTGGTAAGAAAACGATCGCCCGTAAGGATTCGCCCCACGTGAATAGCGGATCGATTCGAATCGAACTTTCGAGCCTTTTCCACCAGCTCGGGAGCGGAAGGTACGATTCGGAGTTCCTCATACGGCACCTCCCCGAGCTCGAATCCAAAAATGGTAGCATCCAGGTCGTGTTGCAACGAATCCCGAGCAACAACGATGTCACCGATTGCAGGCTCCGACCGAAGCGCACCTGCTATACCGACGTACACCAACGTATCGACATTGTAGTGCGACAATACATTTGAGGCCGAAGCAGCGGACAATACTTTCCCGACTCCGGTACGTACAGCGAGTACCTCGCAACCCCCTATTGTACCCGATATGATCCGGGGATATTTCTTTTTTTGAACACGTGGTGAGGAAAGCCGTTTTTCGAATACCGAAAGCTCCCCGTCCATCGCCGCAAGAACCGCTACCATATGCTATCACTATACAAAATCGGAGCAGATCGCGTATACTTGTTTACAATACTATGATTTACATAAACGAAAACTTTCAAAAACTACAAGCGACCTATTTATTTACCAATATTGCCAGAAAAGTAAGCGAATTCCAGGAGAAAAACCCGGATGCCCGGATCATCAAAATGGGTATCGGTGATATTACCAAGGCGTTGCCCGAGGCTTGCATCGAGGCGTTTCACCGGGGCGTGGACGAGATGGCCTTCGACGAGACGTTTCGCGGCTACGGTCCCGAGCAAGGATATGATTTTCTCCGGGAATCGGCGGCGAAGATCGAGTTCGCAGATACGGGGATAGAAGCCGCTGATATCTTCGTCTCCGACGGCGCCAAGTGCGACACGGGGAATTTCCAGGAGCTCTTCGATACCGATATCGTCGTAGGCGTGCAGGATCCGGTCTATCCGGTGTACGTCGATACGAATGTAATGGCCGGTAGAACCGGCGAGAGTAGAGACGGCCGATGTGAGGGTCTTGTCTATTTTCACTCCGATGAGTCGACGGATTTCGTTCCCGAGCCTCCCTCGGAACAGGTAGACCTGATTTATCTTTGTTTTCCCAATAACCCGACCGGATCGGTCGCAACAAAAGAACAGCTTTCACGGTGGGTCGAATATGCACGCGAGCACCGGTCGTTGATTCTTTTCGACGCCGCATATGCAACCTATATCCGGGATGATTCACTTCCGCGTTCGATCTACGAGATTCAGGGCGCCGAAGAAGTGGCCGTCGAGTTTCGTAGCTTCTCGAAAACCGCAGGGTTTACGGGTACCCGCTGCGCGCTGACGATCGTCCCCGGTAAATGCCGGGCATTCCGACGCGACGGTACGTCGCAAATGATCCGTGAGATGTGGAACCGACGGCACACGACGAAGTTCAACGGTGTTTCCTATCCGGTTCAACGGGCGGCGCAAGCGGTTTACTCGGAAGAAGGGCGGAAACAGACGAAAGCGCTCGCGGATTACTATCTGGAAAAC
>CAYLZA010000567.1:0-2960 GCA_964387575.1 uncultured Spirochaetales bacterium
GTCACCCCGCTTGCCCTCAAAATCGGGTACGATAGAGCGGCCGAAATAGCGCATCGCGCGTACGAAGAAAAGCGAACCGTCAAGGAAATCGTGATCGAGGAGAATGTGCTTTCGCCTGAGGAAGCCGATTCGGTACTCGATCCGGAGGCGATGCTCGGGCCGTATCGCTAAAGGCCGCCGGATAGCCCGGGTTCGTTTCGGCCGACCCGGTTGTACGAATCGACTGTGCGTCGCTTGTCCGGGGGCGGCCGCGGTTACGGTTCGCGAAACGATTCGCGTCGCCGCAGCTATGCCCAGCCGAGATCTTCGAGCACCCGGTTCAGATAGGCAATATCCTCGACGGCGTACCACTCACGATCGCCTGCTCGCGGCGATTCTATCGCGATTGGTCCCGAATATCCGCGGTTTTTCAGTATCCGCACGAACTCTCTGTTGTTGATATCGCCGCTCGAAAGCGCGGTCTTGATTCGCGTCCCGTCTTCGAGACCGATCGAGTTCTTGAGATGCACGTAAAACAGCTTCTCTCCGGCGGCGTCTATCGTCGACTCGAGAGGTGATGCCTTCTTGAAGTTGCTTATGTTGCCATAGTCGAGATTGACGCCCACATGAGGAGAATCGATCCGCTCTAACAACTCGAGGGTTCCCTCGATCGAATCGTGGAGATAGTTCATATGCGTCTCGAATGCAAGCTTTATTCCGAGCTCTCCCGCCAGGGCACCGAGCTCCCGGTAGGCGGTAGCCGCCCATTCCCAGTGATGCTCGCAGGCAACCGCCGAGCCGTGGAGCGTAAACGGTCGTCTCGGTGCATCGGGAGATGGATTTACCATCGTGCCCGCAAACGTATTGCAGATCGATAGATCGAATCTATCGGCTGCTTCCCGATAGAACTTCAATAGCGATTCGAGCTCGTTTTTTCTGACCGATTCGTCGGGATCGAGGAGATTTGCCGAAGGCCCTCCGAAGAGCACCATCCCGAGACCATGCTTATCGGCGGCGTTCGAGATTTTGTCGAGATACTCAGTCGGGGTTTCGTCGATACTTGCTCTCGTGCGTCGAAACTCTATACCGTCGAAGCCCCACGATACCGCGAGCCTGCACATCTCGTCGATTGTCTGACCTTGCTCGCAGTAATTTACGTGCATGATGATTTTCGGTTTCATGAGCTACTCCCAGAGAAAAGGAAAGAGCGCCTTTCCTTCGGCGGTGTCAAATCCGGCACCGTATTCGCATCCTTCGAAAGCTTCCGCGTATTTTACCTTCGACGCGGCTTCCTCACCGATTTCCTGCGCGAGAACATCCCGATACTGTTCGGCGATTTTTTCATAGAGCTCTAGGCGTTGTTCCTTGAGCCACTCGATCCTCTTTGATTTATCGTTCAGATTCTCCGGTAGTGTTTCCGTTATTTTCCGGTTGTACGGAATCCACTCGTACATCTGTGAAACGTGACAATCGATCATATCGAATTTCGTGTCGATGACATCGTCGATCGGGACGACGATATCGGGCTGAAACGGTAACGGCCGGGTGAACCGATCGTACATATAGCAGATCTTCGGCATTCCCGAAGGAATATCGGTCAGCGGCTGCATGTTCGGAACCGTTACGACGTACGATGCATCGAGCACCAGCTGCGACACGTATCGATGATCGGGATGGTAGTCGTACGGTCTGTGAGTGAAAATCAAATCGGGATCGATTTCCCGGATCAGACGAATCACCGCTTTACGATGATGCAGCGATGGCTCGAGCTCTCCCGTGTGATTATCCCAAATGCGATACTCGGATATTCCGCCGATTCCGGCCGACTTTTGCGCCTCTTCGTAACGACGGCGGGCAAGCTCGATACCGCCTATCTCATGATGACCGGTAGCTCCGTTCGTGGCCGCCACGAACACAACCCGGTGTCCCTCTTCGGCATAGCGAATCGCGGTTCCGCCGCACCACACCTCGGGATCATCCGGGTGTGCTCCGATTACCAGTAATGTTAGTTTTGCTGTACTATTCACGCCGCCATACTATGGAGGTCTGTGGAGAGCGTCAAGGAATCCCCGCCGGAGGGTGCTACAGATAGCGAACCGAATCGAGGATGTCCGATTTGCCCTGTGGCGGGTTTTTCGGATCGATTTTGAGGATGAACGGACGACCGCCGTAGACACTCGTCGAGCTCGTCGTTATGTACCGGCCTTCGTGCTCGATATACGGCCCTTTCATCGCTTTTCGTGGCTCATGGCTTCGGATTATCGAGTGCACGCCGAGTGCGGAGGTGACGGTTTCAGTAATATCGTTTCCGAAAACGGTACCGATGCCGCGCATGCTCGACGCCTCGCCCTTATGTGCTCCCGGATCGCTCCAGAGGATCTCGGTTTCGATGTGATCGTCCGGGGAAACCATATCCTCTTCCGAAGTGATCGACCGGTGAATCCCGCCGTGGACGAAGAGTAATGAACCCGGGAGAATCGCAGCTATCGAGAGTTGATCGACAAAGCTCTCGAAGGTAGGCCGGAAACTCTCCCAGGAGCCGCGTTTTTTTCGCGCCTCGTCGGTCAGCGTGCACGGACTGAATGTGGGCCGGCCGTTTTTCGTGTACACTTCGTGATTCCCCTTGAGTGCGACGACGCGATCGGTGTGAGACTCGAGTAGTTTTTTTATTGCTTCTATGACCTCGACGCCTTCGGGTCCCCTGTCGGCATAATCGCCGAGAAACAGCATCACATCGCCGGGTCCGGCTTCCGCGACGCCGTTATTGAACGCCGGGAGATCGCCGTGAACATCACCAAACACGATAATGTTCGAAATTGTGCTTTTGTCGAGAATTGCGAGCTTACCCCGTCGCTCGATCATTGTGTGCTCCTCTCGTTTCACAAGGTAGAACCGGCGGCTCCACGGGTCAAGCCGCTTGTTTTCGTATAGGTTTTTTGATGAGTTGACAGGGGCACCGGCTATTAATGCGTGACCACTTC
>CAYLZA010000568.1:0-2959 GCA_964387575.1 uncultured Spirochaetales bacterium
GCTGGTCGGTATTCTTCCCGGTATGTCATCATTTGCAACGACCAAGATGAAGCAGGAAATGGAAAAACTGGATATTCCCCCGGTTACGGAATTCATTGAAATGATCAGCGATGCCGGCGCAGGACTGTACGCCTGCAAGGCCACCGTGGACATGTTCCATTTGTCCAGGGAGGATTTTCTGCCGCAGGTAGATGACGTGATTAATGTGGGCAAGTTTTACGAGCTGTCCGCCGGTGCACAGATTATTTTCACCTGAATATTCAGGAATCGGGAAAAAACTTGTCAGCGTTTTGCAAAGAAAGGTTTGAAAAGTAATAACGATAACTTTTGCCCCCGAAAACGACAGATCCCGAATTATGCAGGTTCTCGGAACATCATCGATAAAAAGCGAGTTCTCTTTTGACTTGAGACCGATTTTTCGAAGCGATTCCGGATTTATGTCGATGCGCTCTTCCTTTCGTTTTTTAGAATTAATGTTCGCATCCAAAAGCTCACCGAGTATGGCGATTAGATCATCGGAGGGACGCTGCGTATATTTGAGATTGATAAAGTTCAGCTCCGGATGGTCATTACTGTACGGGTTGTAGCCTGAAATGCGTGCACTTACGAAAAAAGCAAGCGGATCCTGTTTATCCGGTTGCTGGAAACAGAATCGCAGCGAAACGAGATTATTTGCTTCGCGTATTTTGGCGAACATATCGCTTTTTATACTCGCGATAATTTTCGCCCCCACCATCGAGCTCGAATAGATAATGCACGGCAGTTGATATCCGAGAAACCGTAGAAACGTTTGTTTTGTTCGAAGACCGATAACCTTCGACACTTGCTTTGTAAAGGTCACATCGATATTCTGGTACTGATCGTAATAATGCGAGAGTTGCTGACTGGTAATGAGTGCCATAGTTATCGATCGCTTTCGCGACCCTCGAGAGCCGTATCGATTTTCTCGATTATACGTTGTGTGAGCGATTCTGCCCCTTCATCACCCGTCTCACGGTTGGAACCGGTCCGGCGCTCCTCGAACAATTCATCGGCTATGAGCAATGCTGCAAGAATCGAAGTCTTCAAATGATCGGTTTTACCAGTCATTCCTTTGACTTCAGTTGCCTTTGTTTGAATATAGTCGACGAGAGATTGTATATAGTGGGGATTCTGATCCGTCTGAATCGTAATACTCGCCCCCAATACATGTATATGGACCGCATCACCCATGCAATCTCCGAATCAGAATATGTCGAGCTCGGATTCCTGCTCTTCCGATTCCTGGTCGCTTTTGTCCGGCTGCTCACTATCCACTGCATCACCGGCGGTATCCGTACCCTCCGGTGTCGGGGAGGTTTCGGATGTCTCTTCGGCCGGTGCCGTGGGTATTTGCTCCTGAGAAGAGCCTTCTACAGGTGTGCTGACCGCGTCTTCGAGAAGATCGAGCTTTTCGAGTGCACGCATCACCCCGTCTTCGATCGCGCCTTGATCTTTTTTGAAATCCTCGATCAGTATTTCCAGCTCGTCTATGCGCTTTTTATACGACTCGAGCTTTTCATTGAGTGCACTGTTTTCTTCGCGTAACGACCGTATCAGCTTGACGGCCGCCTCGACTTTTCGATCGAGTTTTTCTATGTGCTCCAACCGTATCATCGGCGTGCCTACTGTTGTAGCGCAGTTTTCGATTTTTCGACGATCGCTTTGAATGCTTCCGGGTCGTTTATTGCGAGATTCGACAACGCTTTTCTGTTGATTTCCACCCCGGAAATGCTTAGCCCGTGCATAAAACGCGAATATGAGACTCCTTCGTTTTTACACGCCGCTGAGATTCGGGTGATCCACAATCTTCGAAAATCACGCTTCTTACGTCGTCTGTCTCGATATGCGTAATTGCCGGCTTTTGCGACCGCGTCTTTTGCGGTTCTATTGAGTTTGCTTCGCCTTCCCCAATAACCTTTTGCGGATTTCAGCAGTTTTTTTCGTTTATTTTTTCTTTTCGTGCCGTCTACAGCTCTTGGCATCTCAAATCCTTCCTGTCTGCAGGGTCCTAACCGTAGGGTAATAGAACCCGTATTTTATCTTTTTCGGAGGAGCTCAACACTCCCGGTTTATTCAGGGTTCGCTTCCGGCTCTTGCTCTTTTTGGATAGCTTTTTTCGCATACCCCGCTTATTGTACATGATCTTGCCGTTCTTGGTCATTCGGAACCGCTTAACGGCGGACCGCTTGCTCTTCATTTTAGGCATATTTTAGCCCCCTCCTCGTATTATGTTTTAGCACAGTTCGACGCGAAGGTGTTACTTTTTACCCTTCGGTGCAAGGATCATCGACATGAATCTACCTTCCATCTCTGGTTTTCTATCAACCGAGAAAGATCCTTCGGTCAGATTATCCTTGAATCGATCGAGAACATCGCGCCCGAGCTCTGTATGTGCGAGCTCCCGTCCTCTGAATCGTATGGTTACTTTTACTTTATTTCCTTCGTCCAAAAACTCCTGTACATGCTTCGACTTGAACTCCAGATCGTGTTTTTCGATTTTAGGCTGCATTCGGATTTCTTTCAGTTTGAGGAGTTTTTGCTTCTTACGGTTTTCTTTTTCCTTTTTTTCCTGCTCGAACTTGTATTTGCCGTAATCAAGTATCTTGCACACCGGCGGGTTTGCCTTCGGTGCGATTTCAACTAAATCGCTACCGGCTTCCTTCGCCATATCCATCGCTTCCTTGGTCTGTATGATACCCAATTGTTTACCGGTGCTGTCAATCAGACGCACCTCCCGTACTCGTATCTGCTCATTGACACGCAGTTCTTTTGTAGCCAACACGCCTCCTTAACGCAGTGAGAAACTACCACTCGCTGAAATACAGTTTTCTAGACAATACCATCGCAGTGTGAAATAGTCAAAGGGAACAAAATGGAGCCCAAGAATTCGCATTATGAACCGTTGGCACGGTTTCCACTACCATAACCCTGTTTTTGG
>CAYLZA010000569.1:0-2958 GCA_964387575.1 uncultured Spirochaetales bacterium
GCTCGGCAAGCTTCTGCCCCGCCATTTCCTTCGCCTGCGGGCGGCCGACCGATACGCGCCCGCGACACAATCGCGACCGGTCCTGCCGATAAAAACGGAACACCGCGGTTTTCGAGAGCTCCCTTCGGCCCGGTGTTTCGAGCCCAGTTTCCGAGAACGCTGGAATCGGCGGCTCTCGTCGCTTACGATCTGGCATTCGGATGGGCGACGTACACCACCGATTCCTGGTCGGCGCAAGCCTGGGCTTCAGATTTCGATTCGATTTCGGAGATCTACGATTACGCGCTCGTCTCCTACGGCGGGTTATACCCGGATATGCTCCTGGCGGCCGGGATTTCCGAAGGGAGCGGGATGCTCGGATCGCTCACCTTGTTTCCGTACGCCCGGCTTCGGCTGACTCCCGGAGGAAAGGGGCTCTATTCATTCGGCCGGGTTTTCGAGCTTGCCGGTACCGCGCTGGGTCTCATGTCGAGGGATCGGTATCTCGACGCAGTTCGGCTCGAACGCTCACTGTCGACATCCTCCGATTCGGCGGCGGCAACGAGCGCGGAAACATTGAGCCGCACCCGCATCATCCGTGATCAGGCGCTCGGTTTTCGTCTCGGCAGTTATGCATCACTGGTACTCGGTACGGTTTTCGGTTTCTCCGCGTCTTCACCTCGCGGTACCGTCAGACCGGCGCTCCGCGGATTCGGTCAATATCTGCTTTTTACCCTCGGATCGCTTTCGGCAACCGCCGCGAATGCGGGAGCGTATCTAACAACCACGTTTCGGATGGAATCCGAGTATCTCTGGGACTCCTATCTCGACGACGGGAGCGATTCCGCATATGGAACGTACACCGATGCATTCGAGCGTTACAAGATCACCGCCATCACCACCTACTCGCTTCTGGGAGCTGCGGCGCTGTTCTGGACGGTATCGATAGCGCTTCCCGCACCTCCCGAAGAGACGACCGATGAGAGCGCGCAATCGCATCCGACCGATCTCGAAAGTGCCGCTTCCCCGATACGATTTTATCTCACTCCGGTCGGAGACTCACTCAGAGCGGGAATAACGATTCGTACCCGTTGAGCACATTGCTTCGCGGTGACCTCCGCTACGATGTGGCGGTATCGACGTTGTACACATAGGAGGCAATATCGAACTTGCGCTCGAGCCCGCGCGCATTCATATACCGTAGTTTTCCGAAGATCTCCCGCTCCTGCCACGGTCTGTCGTGTTTTCCGAAGCACCAGGCAATACCGGTATACCCGTTCGGATCACGACCATCGAGAAAATACTTATTGTTTAGATAGATCATCCGCCGATACGCCTCCGAAACCTCCGGCGACCATTCGATGATCTTCTTCCCCCAGTACATTCGCATATATCCTTTCATCGCACCGAAATAGATCATTTCCTTCTGCGCCGCGTTCCAGTAGGGATCGTGGGTTTCGGCGCTTTCGAGCGTATCGAGCTCATAAAGAACCGGCCGTTCATCGGCGGCGTGATCGGCAATCGTTTTTTTCGCCCAGTCGGGCAGACAGTCGGGCGAATCGTATGAGTGGTTGAAGGTGACGAAGTTCATGCTGAGCTCGCGTCGTACGATGAGCTCTTCCAGGAAGCTCTGAGCGCTCTCGGAGAGTCTGGAAAGCGGAGTTTCGCCGGTATCAGCGCCGACACCGAATCGGTCCTGTGCCGCTTCATCACGGAGAACCGCGAGCGCGATATCAACCACCGATATCTGTCCGAAATGGAGGTAGGCGCTCAATCCCGACTGAAAATCGAGGGACGGGTCGTTTCTCGATTCGCCGTATTCCGGAAGTTTTTTCTCGATAAACGTTTGTAGCCTCTCGAACGCGGCGCTCGTTCCTCCGACCACCGAATCCACCGGTGATACACTCCGGTCGAGATCGAGTTTTTCGAGGAGACCCGACGGATCCGACCAGTCTTCTCCGTCGATCGAGCCGTCGGGACCGCGCACACCATCGTCGTCGAATCGATGGTTGATAGAAACCTCTTCGAGCCGGCAAAGAAAATCGTTCAGCCGGCGATAAATCTTTCGTCTGATGGTTGCCGCCGCATATTCTTCCTTGTCGGAGACCGTCAGAACCGGAACAACGACATCCGATTCCACCTCGATTACCGGACACTCCACCGAGTCTGCGAGCTCATTGCGCCATTTCCGCTGAAACACGAGATATCCCGTGTCGACAATCAGCACCGACGCGTCGGCGGAGAGCTCGATCGCAATCGAGTGCGGTCCGTCGACCGACGGTTTCCGAGGAGATCTCTCTCGTGACACCCCGCCCTCCTTCCCGCAACGCCGGACGACGAAGCCTATCCCGCGGTCGGTCAGCCGTCGACCGGTCTCGGCAAGTCCGTCGAGCAAGAACCGGTAGTGTCGCGCATTTGCATCGGGATATGAGTCGGTCAGCCCGAAACAGACAAGAAGCGGGAGCTCCACCTGATTTGCGCACGCAACCGCGTATTCGAGCGCGTGGTTTCCAACCGCCCGCTGCGACTGCTGCATCCAGTAGAGCACGTAGCGCGGCGTTCGCTTGCGTGCGCCCCGTTTGCGTTGGCCCTGATCGCGCTCGCTCTCGTCGCCACGGTCCCGGCGTCGCGGCGTCGGTTCCGACCTCCGAATCGTTATTCTCGAAGTGTGAATGCCGGAAACCGAGGGGATCTCGAGCCCCGTCGCGTTAAGTCCCAAGCTGTCAGGCATCGTCGTCTCGTTCAATCATCGTCGCGCAACCGGCTTCTGAAGGTAGGATACGCTCCCGCCATACATAAAAATCGATCCAACGGAACTACCTCGAACTCATCTCCGAGCTTGTCGAGTATACGCTTCACACGGGTAATATCGCTCCACTGTCTGATGTGCAGCAACAGATAGTAAGGACGAACATCGTTGAATGTGGCAAGCTCGTGCAGATCGGCGACGGCCTCGGTTTCACTTTTCGACGGGGAGAG
>CAYLZA010000570.1:0-2956 GCA_964387575.1 uncultured Spirochaetales bacterium
CTCGGTGGCCCCCACGGGAAGCTCGACTACCCGCACCTTTCGATGCGTCGTCTTGGGTCGTCCCCGGCCATCAGTCGTGATCGGCGCCGGGCTCGATTCATCGGCGGTGACTGCCCCCACCTTCGACGCACCTCCGGCCTGTATGCTCGTCGCCTCTTCGGCATACTCCTTCGGTGAACGCATGAACGGATCACCCTCAACGACCTCGATCGCCGGAAGCGCATCGGCGAGTCCGCGAACCGCGGTCGATTTCGATGTTCCCTTCTCTCCCCTGATGAGAACCCCGGAGAGCAAGGGGTTGATCACCGCGAGGCAGAGCGCGAGTTTCATCTTCTCCTGCCCGACGATGGCGACGAAGGGATACGGTACAGTCTTTGTGTTCATCATGATTCTCCCGTTGAGCCGGCACGAACGATATTGGTAAGCTCCGACGCCCGGAGCTCTTCGGTCTTGAGATACTCGGCGCCCAAGCGCCCGGCCAGATCGGATGCGAAGCCGAACTGCAGGAACCCTTTCGGTTCGGTATCGATCACGATAAACCGCACACGGGGATCCCGCGCGAGTTTCCCGGCGAGATCGAGGGCCTCGGTATGTGCGGGACCGTCGCCGAGGGCCACATTTGCCCGGCCGTCGGTAATGACGATGACCACCGGTCTCGCCGTCGGATCCTTGGCCAACTCGTTTCGAAGGACGGTGCCGGCGTGAACGAGTCCCGCCGAAAGCGGAGTGCGGCCGCCGACGGGCAATTCTCGAAGCGCGGTCGCCGCTACCTCTACCGACGAGGTGGGCGGAAGCATCGGCGTTGCGGCCTCACCACGGAAGGCCGTCATCGACACCCGGTCACGCTTCTGATACGCGTCCAGGAGCAACGAGAGCACCGCTCCTTTTGTTGCGACCATTCGTGCACGGGCACCCATCGATCCGCTTGCATCGACGAGGAAGTGGAAGTAGGTCCCGATCCGGCGTTCCCGGACCTTGTGCCGAAAGTCGACATCGCGAATTGCGAGAGTGCCTCCGTCGGACGAGCCGGCGTCGCCGTTTATGGTCTCGGCCTCCCCTCGCCGGATGCGCTGGAACGGCGCCGCCGCCCGAATCGTTGCGTCTACGGCGATGTCGTGTCCCACGGGCCCGTCCGGGCGCGCCCGGACATACCGACCCTGTTTTTGAGCCGTCCTGGTCCTCGCGCGCTTACCGGGACCGCGCCGGACGATGCGGTCGCGGTCGAATCTGATCGGCCGCACTCGGTACGGGCGGCCCGTCTCGAACACTTCCTCCTCCTTACCGTCGGTCGCAGATCGGTCGAGATCGGGCTCCGAATGGGGTGATGCTTCCGGCGGCACTTCTCGCGCGGACGATTCTTGCTCGTCGGAATCTCCCGACGATTGCTCTGCGTCCGCCGGTCCGTCGGTCTCATCGGGTGAGTCGCTCTCCTCCGGAGGCGTTTGTCGACGTTCAGGCGGCGGCGTTTCTCGTCTCCGGTGATCGAGCACGAGGGCCTCGACCGCGGCGATATCCTCATATCTCATCTCCTCCGCTCCGGACAGAGCGGCGTGTGCGCGTGCCGCCCGGGTCATGACGAGATCGGCCCGATGCCCCGCGACGGCGGATGCGATGCACGTCGAGGCGATGAAGGTTCGCTTCGAGTCGTCTATGGCGACACTCGGAAGCCGGCGTCGGGCATCTTCGATCCTCCTTCTGAGTATGTTCTCCTCGTCGACCCACCGGGCTATGAACCGGCGGGGATTACGATCGAAGGCCTCGCGACGCTCGATGAGCGTGACTCGTTCCTGGAGATCGTCAAGCCCGATCACGCCGACACAGAGGCCAAACCGGTCGGCAAAGTGTGGCCGAAGCGCACCTTCCTCGGGATTCATGGTTCCCACCAGTACAAACCGGGCATCTTCTTCGAGCGACATACCCTCCCGTTCGACCCGGTTGACGCCGGCACACGAAGCATCGAGGAGCACGTCGATCAGGTGATCATCGAGGAGATTGACCTCATCCACGTAGAGAAAACCTCCGTCGGCTTGCGCGAGCAAGCCGGGGAGGAGCCTTCGCTCCCCCTCGCGGACGGCCACCTCGAGGTCGATGGAACCGACAATCCGATCCTCGGTCGCATTCAGAGGCAGGTCGACCACCGGAATCGGCCCATTCGCCCCATCCGCCAGAAGCGCCGCAAGCGCCCGGACGGCGGTCGATTTGGCCGTGCCCTTCTCGCCGCGAACGAGTACCCCGCCGATGCCGGGATCGATCGTCGCGAGAACGAGGGCAAGCCTGAGCCGGGACTGACCGACCAGGGCGGTGAAGGGGTAGATCGGTCCGCGGCTCAATCGGCGGCTCCCTCGATGTCACCCTCGAGGTCGAGGTACTTCGCCTTCAATTCCTCGATCTCTCCCTCCGATGCCTGCCAGTATCCTCGGGCCGCAGCTTCCAGAAGTCGCTCTATCACGGCGGCAACGGCGTACACGTTGTTCTCACGAAGCCTCCGGTACCGTTCAGAATCGTCGATGAAGGTGGCCTTTACATCGCCGAACACCTCGGTCGACACCGAGTGCGTAGTCGCGGCGAGACCCACCAGATTCTCCACCCGCTTCGATATCTGCTGTGCGCCGTGCACCCTGGTCTTGAGCAGTTCGTCGACATAGGTGGGGTTCAAGAGTCGCGTACGAACGCTGAGCTCCGTCGCCTTCTCCGCTTCGTCCGTGTAGATCGCGCTCTGGGAGCTGTCGGTGAAGAGCATGACGGGCGCCTCGCCGCGCACCGATTCCACGGTCCTCGCGAGCCCGCCGAAGAACTCGTAGAAATGGTCGAGATCACCGATGGAGTACTCCACCGAGCTTCTCACCTGGGACACCACCTCCACGCCGGCCACCGCCGTCCGGAACGCGTCGGGATTGGCCTCGCCGCGTCGAGTTCGCGAGTAGAGGTGTTTGTGTGAGTCCAGATACGCCTCTAC
>CAYLZA010000571.1:0-2954 GCA_964387575.1 uncultured Spirochaetales bacterium
GACCGGTGACGATGTGGCATTTCAGCAGGGGATGCTCATCTCCCCCGATCATTGGCGCCGGCTTATCAAACCGCATTTGGCGCGAGTGTTTCAGGTCGGGATCGAGGCGGGGCTCCCGGTGGCGTATCATTGCTGCGGCGGGTTGCGACCGATTATCCCCGATCTCATCGAGATCGGCCTCGATATCTTGAATCCGATTCAGACCGGGTGTCCCGGGATGGAACATGACGAGCTCAAACGTGAGTTCGGCAGCGAGCTGACGTTTATGGGTGGGATCGATACGCAGGAGCTCGTCCCGACCGGAAGCGCCGATGAAGTGCGTGCGGAAACGGAGCGAATTGTCGAAATCATGACCTCCGACGGGGGAGGGTATATCCTCGCCGCAAGCCATTCCATACCGCCTGAAACTCCGCTCGAGAATATATTTGCATTATACGAACCGGCCGGCGTTACCCGAGAACAGATACTCGACAGAGCCGCCGATATACGCAAAAGCCTGTGAACGCTCGGTAGCGGATCTGCAGAGAAGCTGCCGGCTTCCAACACTGTCGCGATCGACACGACCTCCGACGTCGTACTACGAATTCCGAACGCAGGAGAGGAATGCCCGGACGTTCTCCTTGGGCGTGCCGCGACAAATCTCGGTCATGATGCCGGGGGCGCCTTGCTCAACGGATTCGGTAATGAGTTTACGGATGGACTCGGGTGTTCCCTGAAGCATGTCCCGTGAGGTGAACAAATTCCAGTAGAAAAAGGTATCTGTCCGCTCCCGTATCGCTTCGATCGACAAATACTGATTCATCCCGGGATCATAGTCGGCTATGTCGATCTGATCGAGAAATGTCAGATGCTCTTTATGTAGCGTTTCGGCGTGGAGCGATCGCGATGCGCCGGGATATGCGCTGTAGAGTCTCTCGAGATAAGGAGCGACGAACCGGCCGTAATGTTCCGGTGAGACGAGTCCACCGTAATCGTCGGTGATTCCCACGCCGCTAACCGGGAGATCCTTCCCGCCGTTGACCGATCGAAACAGCTCCGCGAGCCGGAGCGAGTTACGCGTAATCAGATCGAGGAGGGTTTCCACTTCCTCAGGATGTGTATAGAGATCGGTGAAAAGCTCTTCTCCCCTGAGAAGAACGGCGGTGGTGAATGGTCCCTGAAATCCGGCAGTATAGGTATCGGAAGAAAAAAGCGGGAAGCCTTCTCCGAGATGTGAACGAAAGTGTTCCAACGCCGCAAGATAGTTCGGAAGAAGGCCACAGACGGTCAGACCGTCGGGAAGCGAAAGCGTGTTCACCTCCTGGATTCGTTTCAAAACACGATCATTGCTGTATTGCGGCTCCGCGTCATCGGGAAAATGCAGCTTGAGTCCGAGCGTCGTTGCCGGGAGATACGAGGTCATCTGTATCGACGGCGTCCTGTGAATCCCGAAATCCTTTTCGAATTTCTCAAATGCAACGAGCTGACTTTGAAGCATTACCGCAGGATCGAGGTAGAAATCGCGCAGTTTTGTACCGGCGTACTCGGTGATCACGTCTGCGGGAATCCCGAGTCGCCATGGAATGTGTGTTTTCATGTTGAATACAGTAGTGTCTCCGTGTCTTCGAAGAGTTGCCTGACGCCGTCGTCGCTGATGGCTCGCATTCGCGGTGTCACTCCGTACCACTCCCGGTTCGGCATCGATTCTTCGTCGGGAATATAAAGGAGATCAAAGTCGGCGAGCGTCGTCGTCCATGTTGGTCCTTCCGCGCGTCCTTCGGAAAGCCGCATTCCGTAGCTGTGAAACCACTCGCCGGGCACGAAGAGAAACCGGGCGGGGCCGATGTCGAGCCGGTGGATGCGAACCTGCATTTTACCGTTCTCCAGCAACGAACAGACATCGAACCGCTTAACCGCCGACCGCCATCGGCCGATGAGCTCCGGAGAAAGCTCCTCGCCGCCGTCCAGGTGTTCCTTTGCTTCGAGAGTAGCCGACCGTACCCGTTGCCGGGCCTCCTCAAGCGATTCGATCCATTCGCCCGCCGAATATCCGCGGTCGACGAACCTCGCTGCGCAGCCTCCGGTATCGAGGGGAACCGCGTTGTCGGTCGCTTCGAGTACCCCCGCCGCAAACCGCCGCCCCAGGTCCGAAACTTCCTCGACGCTTCCCTCGGCGATGTACTTCCCGGCGTTTATGTTTCCGCTGCACCCCATCCAGTATATGAGCGGTACTTCACTACCGAGCTCTTTGCGCACGACCTTCTCCGCATAAAACGGAAAGTCCGGTGAAGGAAAAAGAGTTTTCCCACCGCCGAATCCCGAGGGATGACACGCATAGTTTGCGACGACCGCCATCGGTTTTCCCCCGGCGGTTCGAATCGACATGATCCGTACATCCGGATCGATATCACCTTCAGGCTGTGCGCGTACCTCGGGATCGCCGGTGATCGACCAACGCGGACCGTGTTGTACGCGATTCGATGCAATCCGATCGACACGACTGCTTCCGATATCGATCAACGCTTCCTCGGCGGACGCCAGCGCAGCCGACGCAGCATCGACGCATCCTTCGATCACCGTTCGTTCCCATGTACGGTCGTAGATATCGATACCGTTGTCGAAGCATTCGGCGGCGGCGTCGGCCTGGAGCTCCCACACCCACGGTGAACAATGGGTGTGGGTCGCAGTAAGCATGATTCGATCAGGAGTGATACCGAGATCGCGATTGAGCGCATGGAGTACTTTCCGGCGAAAAGCTTTGGGAAAACCGACGATCTCCGCGGTAATCTGGAGAATCGGACCATCCCCGGTACCGTTGTCAGGGAAAAAGCCGATCGCCTTTGCGGCTATCGGATCTCCCGAATCGAGGCGATGCTGCAATCCGAGACGACCGGCGATTCCGGGCTCGGGCGAAATCTCTTTGATACCGACACCGATTTTCATGAATCGCTCCGCGTCGGATCGTCGGCTGCGGT
>CAYLZA010000572.1:0-2935 GCA_964387575.1 uncultured Spirochaetales bacterium
GCCCACATCAAGACGCGAGATCGCAAGCCCGAGGGCGGCGGTGAGCACCGATGCAACGATCAACCACAGAAAAAGCCGCCGATTCGCTTTCGTTTCGCTTTCGGATAGCGAGCGTCCTCCGTTCGGCAGCAGGGAGACGAGGATCAGTCCGATCCTTTTTCTGAACACGACCACGACGGCGGCCAGTGTTGCTACATGGAGCAGGATGTCAAAGAGAATCGGAACATCGCCGATTTCGAGCACGCGCCGGGCCATCACGAGATGCCCCGAGCTCGATACCGGCAGAAACTCGGTAATTCCCTGAAGAACACCGAGAGCCACAGCTTCAAGAATAGTCACGTTCGGTCTCCAGCGGTTTAGTCGGATTCAAAGTCGGGAAATAGTATACGTAACGCCTCACGAGCATCAATAGCATGATAGAGCACACCGTAGGTGACGGTGGCGGAGAGAATTTTTCGTGCATAGTCCCGGGTTTCGTCGATGGGGATCGCCTCGATAAAAAGCGTAGCCGGCAGATCGCCGAAGTCGTTTACCCAACGCCTCACACGACCGAGACCACCGTTATACGCTAGAACCGCATGAAAGACGTCGTCGAATAATCCTATGAGATACGCCAGATAGTACGCGCCTACTTTGAGGTTTACCTCGGGATCGGAGAGATCGGGGCTCGAAATTTTCATCCGGGATGCCATATCATCGGCGGTTGCCGGCATAAGCTGGCTCAATCCTATCGCACCGGCATGTGATTCCACACGGGCGTTGAAAAAGCTCTCCTCACGCACGATGCCCTGGAAAAGCGGGATGCTCAGATTCATGGAACCCGCTGCGTCGGTTAGCAGCCGGTCATACGCCTCGGGATATGCGAGCGCAACAAGCGTCCGTCCCGGGGGCCATTCACTGTCGTCGATTATCAGATCGGCAAGTCGCATCGATTCGGTGTGATGCTCCGATCGGGAAAGCCGTTCCGCGGTTTCGATAATCCGATCAGAAGGAATTTCACCGGGATTCGCGGTTATCCGATCGTATGAATCGAGATACAGACCAAGCTCGAAGAGCCTTTGTACGATGATCTCGTTGTCCGTCCGTAGTTGGGTTTCTCCGGTACCGACACGTATTCGTGAAGTATCGAGCGGGGAAAACCCATCGCCTTCGGGATACGTTTCGCCCGGGATTTTGCCGAGTCTCGCGCCGGCGAGAATCCTGTAGTAACGGATCCTGCTCGAATCCCGTATAGTGTTTGCGGCGTTCGACAGGAGCTGTTCCGGCGAATCGGAAGCTGATTCATCGGGTGCTACCAATCCATATCGAAGAAGCTCCGAGAAAACAAACGATATTCTCGCCCGTAGATAGCTTTCGGATAGCCTCATGAGAACCGTCGACAGCTTCGGAAACAGATCCCACCGTCTTTGTGCGACCGCGTCGGTAAGCAATCGCTCAAACACGTCGGAAAAGTAGCCGGGATTTCGTATCTCGCTTTCGATCCGTTCAATCCACCGCAATGCGTATTCAACCGATATCCGACGTGCCGAATCGACGATATACCATCGCATACGTTCGGCCCGCTGCGGTTCCTCGGTTCTCACCATCGCCATCTCTAATTTCTGAATCGCATTGCCATACTGTTTCGAGGCGCGATACAGCATGCCGAGCTCCCGGTTGAGGATGTATCGAAGATCATCCGTTGGCGGCTCCGTCGACTCAGAGGACGCCGAAAGAAGCTTCGTGAAAAGAACGATTCCGTCGTGGAATCTCCCTGTCCTCAGATAAAGATGCGAAACGACTTCCAAAAACAGGCTCGAGTCGATTTCATGCCGTATCAGAAACGGCTCGAGCAGATCGAGCGCTTCATTGTTCAGACCGGATGCTGCGAGTGAGTACCCTTCGAACAGCTCGAGCTCCCGTTCGCCGAAATGCGACGACCGGTTTTGGTCTATGGAGAGAAAACCGTATGCCCGTATGTGTAACTTGGAAAGCGGCGCCGCTCTGAATAGCTTTTTGAACAACTCGGGCCAACCTTCCGTACCTGATCGTGCGGTTGCGGCCGCTTCCATCAGCAAAATTTCGTTTCTCTCGTAATTACTCAGCGCCGACATATCGAGCTTTCGTATCCGCGTAATAAGCTCGAGTACCTGCTCGTCTTTTTGCTGCCAGTACACAGTTTCGAGATGAAGTTTAGCGATCTTGATCGCATCAGGATTCGATTCGGCAAGCAGTGCGGCAACCGGTTCGGCATCCGCATATCGTTCGCGCTTCAGATAGAATCGGGCAAGATCCTCGCCTACGGCCCCGGAAAACGGGGCTTCATCATCCTCCCATGCCGCCTGAAGCAGTTTTTCGTACACCGAATCGCTTTCGTCATGCCGCTGTGCGATCAAAGCCAGCGCATATGGGACACCGGGACCGACCCGTTTTGATTGCGAAAGATCGAGCCGCTCGAAATCGAGCGTCTGGACAAGCGCAGACGGTGTATTCCCGAGCATATCGAGAAACACCTCGTGCTCCATTCCCCAGATGTAATCGGAACCGCATGAAGGAAAACATGCGACTACCAGGAGGAGAAAAACGAGTACGGCGTTACTGTTCAGGTATGTAGATTTTCGAGCCTGCGAAGATGAGATCCGGATTCGCAATATTATTCCGATTGGCTATTTCCCCGTAGAGACGGGGATTGTTGTAAAACGACGACGACAAGCCCCAAAGGGTGTCGCCCCAACGAATCCAGTACCAGGTGCCACCGAGATCGCCCTCTCCGGCACCCTCGGTTCGCGGACTCCCGCTTGTCCGCCCGGTACCCACCGGGGCACGTTCATTCGGTGTGCCCGCAGTATCTCGTGCATCGGATGCCCCCGGCGACTCCGCCTCAGTGGTGCCGGTAGCTTCCTCTGTGTCCGTACCAGTCACATCCCCGGAAGAAGCGTCGGATTTTTCACCGACC
>CAYLZA010000573.1:0-2935 GCA_964387575.1 uncultured Spirochaetales bacterium
ATTGCGGGCGCTCGGAGAAGAAAACAAACTCAAGCGACTGATCTGTGTCTGCCTCGAATCCCGCCCACGAAAATCTCACCATGTAGATATCCTTCCGTGGCGGCATTTTCTGACATCATTATGGGCAGGCGAATTCTGCTGAATTCGGGATCGGTCGCCGGCCGATTACCGGCACAGGACGCTCGATTGTCGCGATCCAGTGCGTGGCGCGGCCCGGCACCACATGCCCCGGCCACCGCGCGCCGGCTCCTATATCGACGACGGATCGATCTTGTGGAGCCACCGCCCGCGGCTCAACCAGTAGAATCCCACCACTGCGATAACCAGATTCGATGCGAACATCGACCACCAGATTCCGGTCGGTCCCCAGCTCAGCCCCAGTGCCAGCAGATACGCAAGCGGAACCCGAATGCCCCACAGACGAACTACATTGAGCACCATCACCGGCTTTGTGTCGCCGCCACCCTGAAACGCACCGGTCGCTACCATGAAAAGCGCGAAGATTACCACGCTCGGCGAGAGGATCCGAAAAAGCGTGCGTCCGTATGCGATCACCTCCGGGTCGTCTACGAAGAACCTGACGAAGCTTGCCCCGAAGAAAAACGCCAGCGTCATCCCGGCCATGATAAAAACGAAGACCGTGAGCACGCTCTGTTTTACCGCCGTAACGGCCTGATCTTTTCGTGCCGCGCCCAGTCGCTGACCGACTACACTGGTCGTAGCCTGTGAAAAACCGATCGCGGGCATATTGAAAAGACTGACGATTCGATTCCCGACTCCGAAGGCCGCGACCACCGCGGTACCGAGCGAGTTTACTATGCCTTGCAGAACCGTGAACCCGAATGCCGGTACCGCCTGACCGATCGCCGAAGGCAGCCCGATGCTGGTGAGGCGTTTGACGGCTATCCAGTCCGGTTTGAGATTCGCCGCGGTTATGCGGATACCCTTTCTTCCGCTGAAGAGTATCCATATGGATATTGCGGCGGCGACGAGGCGAGAGAAAACCGTGGCATATGCGGCTCCCGCCACTTCGAGCCTCGGAAATGGTCCCCACCCGAATATCAGTATTGGATCGAGAATCGCATTCAGCCCGATGGTGATGACCTGTACGATGAGCGGTGTAACGCCGTCTCCGATTCCCTGCAAAACCGCCCGGAGCAGAAACGCGACGAACATTATCGGCATACCGGCAAAAATGATAGTCATATATTGCCGGGTGTAGTCGAATGCCTCTTCAGGAACCTGCATGAGACGCAACAGCGTCGGTGTTGCGATTACACCGGCTATACAGATGATCAGAGACATTGCGGCCAGGAGTGTTGCCGTTTGCCCTGCGTAAAAGCTTGCCCGCGCCATGTCCCCGCGACCCTTTGATTGCGCGATGAGCGTTGTACCCGCCATCGCGAATGCCACCCCGAAGACCACGAGGAAGAAAATCAGGCTAAATGAGATGGTAGGCGCCGAGAGCGCCGCCGGCCCGATCTTGCCGAGAAACCAGGCATCCACCAGGTTGTACAGCATCTGCAGGAGGTTGTTGAGCATGATGGGCACCGCAAGCGTCGCCAAACCGCGATACAACTGACGGTTGTCCTGCGGCTCATCGAGAGCCTGCGCCCGATTCCGAAATATCGACATAGACGACACAAGGTACACCGGAACCGGGAGGTTGTCACTATTCGCGATCAGCCCGTTTTTATCGGTGTTACGGCGATAAACGCCTCTCCTTCCTGCTGCTGACATGCGGTGCACAACGCAACCGGCCGATTCGAGCGGTCGACAACGATCTGTGGTCTTTCGCGTTTGGCAAGCTCCATGGTGCCGGAATCGACCTCGAGGGATCGTGAGAAAAGCGGTGTGCTCGATACGAGCTCATAATCGATCCCGTCAGTAGAGGAATAGTGCAATCCTGCCTGCCGTACGCCGCTCGCAAGCCCTTTCCAGTCTACGAGGATGACGTGGTACCTCGAGCAGTCGTACCAGATTGTGGGGTCTTCGAGCTCATAGTTATTCGGAAGACGGCTTTTGTTCGTATCGCCCACCGGTTCATACTCACCGTCGATCTCCGGTGCGGAAAACGCTTCCATCCAGTTCGTCCAGGGACGGACATTGGGAACCAACGGTGAACGCCGTTTCCCTACGCAATAGACCCGTCCGTTTTCATGAATCCAGATCGCAGGATTATTCGTGGGGATTTTCCACGTATCCGATCGCTTCCAGGGGCCTTTGATCGTGTCGGACCAGGCAAATCCCGTTTTCCAGGCGGGGATACCGAGGTAGTACAGCAGAAATCGATTTTTCGCCTTTGTTACTTTGGGATTGTGAATGCCTTCGCTGTCCCAGTCGTCCGGACGTGGGGTCAGGACGACTTCACGGAACTCATAGGGACCGAACAGATCGTTCGATGTTGCGTGAATCACGTAACTCGATTTCCAGCCGTTGAAGTTACGTCCTTCGGTTTTATCCGAAGGCTAACGGGATGTATATAAATGATACGCGCCGTCTGCCTCAATCACGCTCGGATCCCAGAGGTGAAATCCGGGCATCCTGAACACAGCGCTCTCGGGCGTCTTCTCGAATTGTATCTGTTGAGTTGTATCTCTATCCATTTCCGATTTTCCGATACAAATCCCCGAAAATAGCGTCACGATCTACGGCCCGGGCGCTTCTGATAAAATGCCTTCGGGAATCAAAGCTCCACGTAAGACCGTTGGTCAGAATCGGGCTGTGAACGAGCTCGGTCTCCACCCACGTCGGATCGACGAGATACGCCGATGCGGAGATATCCCAGATCACTTTCGACCAGCCGCTGTGCTCCTTACGAAATCCGGCAACGCAATCGGTAAGATACGCTCCTATCCGACTCCCGCCGCGAAGATACGCTTCGAGCTCGGGCACCGTCACTTTCAGATGCGATGTAACGTTCTGACACGGCAGA
>CAYLZA010000574.1:0-2934 GCA_964387575.1 uncultured Spirochaetales bacterium
ACGCGGAAGGCCGCCGGTACCGCCGGAGCATCCGCGTGTGCAAGCGAAAAGGTTACCATGAAAACGCCTCCTTGAATGGTTTTCAAGGCGCGTACATCGCACTCTTTTTGCCGCGATTCAAGCTCCGGCGGAAAGATTTTTCTCCGTTTTTCTTTCCTTGATTTGATTCACTGAAGATGTAAAACTTAAATCCATAAGAAAAGCATATTTTCTTGAAGTTAACAAAAACAAAGGGACGAGCTCGATATGAGGTGTAATCAAAATGAAGAAACACGAATACTCCGTAATTGATGTGGAAACAACCGGTTTTTCTCCACAAAGGGGAGACCGAATTGTCGAAGTAGGAATCACACGTCTTGATAGCAAATTACGCAAAACTGGTTCATTCGAAACGTTAGTGAATCCACAAAGAGATGTCGGACCGACATCGGTTCACGGTATTACCGCGGAGATGGTTTCTAACGCACCGGTGTTTTCCGAAGTCATCCCTTCGGTGTTTGAGTTCATTGACGGGAGCATAATCACCGCGCATAATGCCTCGTTCGATACCCGCTTTCTAGAATTCGAGCTCGGCTTGGCCGGGCATGATACAAGTATATTGCCGTTATGTACCTTGAAACTTGCCAAGCAGCATATACACGATCTTCCGTCAATGAAACTTGAAAGCCTTTGTGCATACTTCGGCTTCGAACGCAAGCAATACCACTCTGCCTTGGCTGATTCAGAAGCGGCGGCTGAAATACTATCGATTTTATCCAAGGATTATCGTGCCCTGAAGAAAGCGACGGATTGTTCGGAGTTTTACGCACCAACATACATTGAACCGGTATATAGATCGCGGTTACTGAATCGACGCCAAGTTACTACCGAGATCGCGGAAAACAAATCGCTTATTACAAATATGCTCTCACGACTACCTACATCACAATCAAGTAAAGCAGATGCTGCCGGTTATTCAGTTCTACTGGATGATGTCCTTCTTGATCGTATAATAACGCCCGATGAATCGAAAGCATTGTTCGAATTGGCCGAAGACATGGGTCTTAGTAAAGAGAATGTCATTGAAATACATCGAGAGTACTTGAATAACCTGGTGCGTATTGCGCTTATAGACGGTGTTATCAGTGATGTGGAACGGAAAGACCTTCGTACAACTGCGAGGTTACTTGCAATCAACCAGGACGAGCTCAAACAAATAATAGAAGAGCAAAAGAAGGACAGAACAACAGCAAGCATTCAAAAAGATAGCAAGGTCTATGTTGGGAAGAGTGTGTGTTTTACCGGAGAGCTCCAAGGCAAAATTGGCTCAGTTCCGATAACTCGAGAGACGGCACATCGACTTTCGATGGAAAGGGGATTGATAATAAGCAAAAATGTTACAAAAAAGCTGGACTATCTTGTGGTTGCAGACCCCAACACCCAATCTACCAAAGCCAGGAAAGCGCGCGAATATGGAACATCGATAATCTCAGAATCGGTGTTTTGGCAAATGATCGATTTACAAGTGGAATAGATATTCCGAATCAGCTTTGTTTCGCTAAAAAGAGTATACTTACTATTAAAAATCTATTTTGTAAATCGCGCTTACTGAATTCGGTAAGCCAAAGGGGCAAGAAACACTTATGGTAGTCGCGATAGGGATTGGGGTGGTGAAATCGGCAGACCGGGATATCCACCTGAAACGCTTCGGATTGACCGTCGGATTGTCGACTACAGCGATAGAAAATCGCCAGTCGCATGCTTAGTCCAACGAACTCAAAGGACTCGGAGGTATACATCAAAGTATTCAAACAGCCTTACCAAATGGAATTGGGATGTGAAGTAGAAATAATTCAATTAAAGAAATACAGGTACTCATATAAGCAACTAATGATAACGGGGCCGTTCCGCGAGTTGTTCGATTAGTCAGCATTCGGCGGCTACTCATTTTTTTGGCAGATGCCCTGCGTTCGAGCGAAAAAATAACGCATTACATACGATAATCAGATTCCTTTTTCCCTCGGATGATGCAGCGCATGCATTCGCTTCAGATCGCCGATTTCTATCCGCAGATACCGTTGCGTTGTCCGCAGTGAGGAATGCCCGAGGAGTTGCGCGATAAACGCAATATCAAGATCATTCTTTAGCAGATGCGTGGCGGTTGCATGACGAATTGAATACGCCGAGAAATGCTTCTTGAAATCAACCGATTTCCGCACAGTCCTGAACACGGTCGAATTGAGTGTCGTGCGATTAAACGGTCGTCCACGACTTGAGAGAAACAGATTCTCTGGATCGTGAAGCGTTCCTCTCAGCATGTATTTTCGCGCGCGCCTTAGGTATTCATCGATGTAATAGGTTGCGTATTGCCCCATCGGAAGCAATCGGCTCTTCCCGCCTTTGCCGTTCACGATAAGCACGGTTTGTTCCTTGAGGTCCACTTCCTCGATTCTCAGGTTGCATAGCTCGGAGGTTCGAATCCCGCAGGCGTACAGGAGCTCCATGATCGCCCGGTTACGAAGGCCGATCGGTGTACGCGTATCGATACTTTCGAACACGTTCCGCATTTCCTCCTCGGTGGGTACATTGCGGATCAACCGTTGGTCCTCTTTCATATACACAAGCGACTTCGCCGGATTCGAGATGATTCGATCCTGCTCGAGAAGATAGCGGTAGAGCATCCGGATCGGTGAAAGCTTTTTGTTCTTCGTCGAGTTCGAGATCACCTGCCCGCGCGAGTTTTGCAGATCGGCGATGTAGCGCTGGTAATCGGCGGTAATATCCTTCGTTACCGCCTCGAATGAATCGATGCGCCGATAGAATCGCCTGAGAAACGAAGCGAATTGGGCGAGATGCTCACCGTGCGCTTCGATCGTTCTTGGTGAATAACCCCGGTTTTCCAGATATTCGCAGTACTCTTCAATCGTTTTCTTATAATGCATTGTGTCTCTCCTT
>CAYLZA010000575.1:0-2928 GCA_964387575.1 uncultured Spirochaetales bacterium
AGAACCGGTATCCTCGCAGGCTCTGCACGGTACCGGTATTCCTCCGATCGCGTTGATGCATCCGTCACGACCGGTGCATCTCTTTCATCGGACGACACATCGGGATTTCTGCGGCTCTTCGGAATGGAGGGTACCGCCGCCCGGATCGCGGTTACCCAGAATGCCCTGCTTCCGGCCGCCCCACCGGCACAAACGCCCGGCTCCACCGCATTTACCGCGGAGAACAGGGGAAAGCTTTTCTACAAAGACTTCTACAGCTACGGTGCGCTCGGACGCACTTCGCTCAATCACTACGATTGGAACGCGATCCCTCCGGCCCAGATTGCCGACTATGCGAATGATGGTGTTCCGGGGCCCTATGTCGCCTCGACCGCCGGGGAGACGATTTCAGCTACGGCGGCCGTTCTCGATTACCGTATCGATGAGTCTGAACAATGGGTGGGTGGGCAGATAGTGATGAACCTGGCCGAGACTGACCTCGAGAGCAATCAAATCGAAGCTTTCGAGCTGTACTGGAAGACGGCGGAGGGGGTGGAAGAAGAGACGATTCATATTCAAATCGGCGCGCTATCGGAAGACCTCGATGCAGACGGAAATCTGGATGAAGAAACATCGATTTACCAGAACGGTTTTGCGTTTGATGATCCGCAGCCGGAAACATCGGGAAATATTACCCTCCGAATCGGTGGAGGACAAACCGCCGGAGGAAGCGATGTACTGGATACCGAAGATACAAATGGTAACGGAATCCTCGATTCCGACGCCGACCGTCTCATCGTTACGCGAAGCGTAGAACCCGGAGATTTCGACTATCCGACGGATGAATGGCGGAAACTCCGGATCGACTTTACCGCGGCCGAGCTCGCTGCGCTCCGTCGCATTTCCGGTATCCGCGTGATACTTGAAAGGGGCGATGCACAACCGACCGGATCGACCACCGGACGGCTTCTGATAGCTGGACCTCGTTTCCTCGGAACATCGCTTTTCACGGTCGAAGACGATCGTTCGGCGCTCGACACGGTAGAAATCAACGATGCGGACACCGGGATACCGCTCGACGCAAGCTTCCCCGATGTGGTGCGTCGTGTGCACCCTGAAGCCTCGACGCAGGGGGTGCTTCAGATGCGGTGGTCGGCTTCGACCGATGCGGATCCGGTTACGGCTAGAGGGCTTTCGGTGCCGGTCGATCCCGCTTCGTATCGATCGCTCGATTTCTTTGCGCGACGCACCGAAGAAAGCAGCGCCGGAGAGCTTGAGATCAAAGGCCGATTGCTGAACGACCACGGCGCAGGTGTCGAGCTCGAGCTCCCGCTCCCGGAAGACTCCCGGTGGCATCGAATTTCGATTAATTTCGCCGAAGAAAGCGTCGAAATCGACGGTGTTGCGGTCCCGGAAGCAACCGTGCGTATCGACCCGGGGGCTACCGGATGCAGATTATTCGATATCTCGGTGGCGGCCGAGAATCCGGGGACTCTGTATGTCGATGAGATCCATCTGTCGAACTCGATCCTCGGACTCGGCGCCGGCGGCGAGGCGGATGTAATGATACGATTTCCCGACTCGATTCCGGAAGGTGCCGCGATTCCGATTATTGCGGATGCAGTGATCACACAGCGTTTATCGGGCTTCACCGATGATTTCTCGGCGCCTTCCGCAGGTGCGTCGGCAACCTCGCATACGACGCTCTCGGCTACGCTCGGGGTTTTCGATACAACCGCCGATTTCATCTATGAGACTGCGGCGGGGCTTCACGCGCTTTCCGGGGGGCATCAGATCGGATTCCCGGCTCGGTCTTTTCCGATACAGGTGGGGGATCAACTGTGGGTTCGCTATCGAGACGGAATCGAGGAACTGCAGCGTAATAACACGATTTCCATCGTAGTTCCCGGAATAGCGTCTTTGCGCGGTCGTTCTGCGGCGACGATGGAAAACGACGATCTCGATCAACGGTGGATGTTTTCGATCGATGCCGGGAGAAGACCCGTCACTGCAAGAGCATCGATGAGCGCGTATCAGTTCTCGGAAACGGCGACGCCCCCTCCGGCCGATTATCATTCGGCATGGACCGAAGGATTCAGCTATCTGATTCCGATCGATGAGGACGAGCAATCGGAACGGGGAGTAACACTATCGGGGCGATTCGGATTTGAAGATAGTGTGATTTCGCTTCGAACCGAACCGGTCGTTCAGATCCGCAGCCCGTACGATCAGGGGCGTATCCTCGAGACCGAAGGAAAGTACAATGTTCACGCCGATTTCCATATAGGCGGTTCCCGGCGGACGTTCGTGGAGATCGATTGGAGCCACGCATTTACCGAACGGAAGACAGCCTGGACTCCGGAGCCCGAAACCACCGCAATCAACGGACCGATTCTCGATGAGCTGCGAGCCGTACTCTCCGGACCGGCAATCGAAGACCATTTGTTCCTCCCGCCGGTGTATGACATCGTATCCGAACAATCGATGGTTCGTTTTTCGAGCAATTCCGTGGATGCACGGGCGGCGGAGTTTGCCGCGGAGCTCGGGGTATCTGCGATGCGGACGCCGGGATCGTATCTCGGCGATTTTTTTCTCCCATATCTCACGGAGCTGACGATTTCCAGGAAGCTGCAGAAACAGAGCGATTCCTATGAAGACACGCTCGGAGCTACGGCCTCGGTCGGTTGGGAATCGATCAACCTCTTCGGGCGGTTGGGAAGCGTTGCGCTCTTTGATTGGTACGATTCGGATGAGTTCGGTACATCGATAACACTCGAGGAGCGGGGAGCATATCCCGTCCTGTTCGGAGAAACCGCACTCGAGGTGCAGACCCGTGCGGCGTTTTTCCGAAAGCGAAATTCACTATCGTTCGATTCATTCACGACTCTGGAAATCGGCGACGATACATCATGGGAAACCAAGGCGCATGTTCAATATCGATATTTTGGA
>CAYLZA010000576.1:0-2921 GCA_964387575.1 uncultured Spirochaetales bacterium
CTTGGGCATCGTGCGATTTCAACGTAGGGACAAATGGGAGGGTCGAACGGGCGTTATTGTCGTCACTATTGACCTGCGCAGCGCGAAGCAGCCGGCTGCAATCGTCTTCTTGACAACGGCGCAGACCAAAGCGAAACTAACGCGCGGAATGACCGACGTTCTGCCCGTTCATCTCGATCAACGCACCGGAGATATATGACACATGAGAGCGAGGATCGTCTGTATAGCAGCCGTATTCCTCGTCTTTGCAAGTGTAGCGGCGCCTTTGATTCTCCCGTTTTTCCATTCTCAGCGATCCATCTGGCCGGAGCACTATACGGCAACCGCGCGCGCTGAAGTGGTAGAATCGCTAGGAAGAGATGGGCTTCCGTTTGATATCGTGTCTCCCGCCACTTCGTATGTATATGTTTCGACGTTCGATTCGGTAGAAACTATCAGTGTCGATTCTCTCGACCAACGCCTCGTGTCTGAGGACCCCCGTTTTGATCGTTATATGCGTACGGTTCGTCGTTACTTCGACGCGGGTGCAGATAATACCGATGTGCAAACAGTGTATATCGGTCACCGTTTGCCACCGGTTCTGACCTCGATTGTCCTGTGGATTCGTCGAGGGATTTCTCCTGCGGAGATTCGGTATGCCGATTTCAGCTTACTTCGGATCGGTGCCCGATTTCTTTTTCTCGTGGGATTTGTCGTTTTTTTCCGGGTTTATGCAAAGCCTGGTGCGATCAGCAGATACGAAAAGCGAGGAATCGGCGCTGCGGTGGTACCGCTTATTCCCGTAGCGGTCCAAGGTGGAGCGTGGGGACTCTTTGCTGCGATACTGGTTTTTGCGGTATGGTACCGTCTGATCGTATTCTGGCTCCCTATCTTCCGGGAATATCTCTCATACGGCGCGGGTGATTCGAGTAAGCGTATAAGAGCCGGGAGTGCACGATTTGTGATTTCGGTGCTCGCAGCAGTCGCGGCATCTTCGCTTCATCCGAAGACAGGAGTTGCGATTGCCGGTCTCGGATGTTCGCTCCTCGGAATTGTCGGAGTTTTTCTGCTCCTTCGTGCGAGGGTTAAGAGAAACAGTCGACTCCGGGATCATCGGCTGTTTATCCCGGTGCCGCTTTATCCGAAAAGAACACGAGATCGATATCCGATCGTTACGATGTGCATCGGTTTGCTTCTCTGCGGAGGACTGTATTTCGTAGAGAGTATGGGTCGTGCACCATTTCCGCAACCGCATCGAGCTATCGGTGTGGAGGGATACACGTGGGAAGATCTGGAAAGACTCTATGTGAGCTCCGAGTTTGCGGTACTACCGGACGTTGCCGATTTCGTGGCGCATGCCGCGTATCAGCGGGGAATCGTCGCCGACTACGAGTACCGATTCCCAGAGCAGGGCGAAAAAGTCGCCGTATCGAGTTACAGCCGGAAGAACGATCGAATAGTCCGTGGTGAATCGATCCTTTTTACATTTGATGATTCCTGGCTTGAAGAGGTGCTTGCCGTTGCACGTCAATCGGGAATACCGCGTCTTTTGATGACGGATTCCATGCCGTTGTCCGCAGTCCGGGAGAATCCAACTGCAGTAAGTATCATCGTCCGCTTCGTTCTTGTGTTCACATCCTCCTCTGCGATTCTCTATCTATCGTATATGCGGGGATTTGGTGATTTGACAGCGGGGATTTTCTATGTTATGAGAAAATGCAGCAAAGGAGCAAACACCGGATCGCATGAGTAGCGTCGCAACCTTTTTGAAGGGGGGGGTGCATCCTCCCGAACGGAAAGAATATACAAATACCAGCCCCACCCAGAACGCCGTTCTGCCCTCACAAGCGTTGATCCCTCTGCAGCAGCATATCGGAAAGCCTGCCGAAGCGGTTGTAGGTGAAGGAGATACGGTACGTGAGGGGATGCTCATCGGCAAAGCGTCGGGTTTTGTATCTTCATCAATACACTCCTCGATTCCCGGCACCGTAGTCGGTATCGACAAAATTCATCTTCCCAACGGCGTTCGCTCGGATGCCGTACGAATCGATCTCGAAGGAGAGTTTGATCGTCTCGGTAAACAGAATACCAAGCACGAGTGGCGCGACACTAATCCTCGAGACCTTATCCAGACATTGCAGGATTCGGGAATTGTCGGCCTCGGAGGTGCGACGTTTCCGACCCACGTGAAATACTCGATACCGAAGGGAAGCTCGGCGGACATATTCGTCGTAAATGGTGTGGAGTGTGAGCCGTATCTTTCGTCCGATCATCGACTCATGCTCGAACGGACCGATGAAATCCTCGAAGCGGTCGAAATAGTCGAGTCGATCCTCTCTCCGAAGCGAATAATTGTTGCCATCGAGCAGAATAAACCCGATGCAATCAGTCGAATGAAGGAAAAAGCATCCGGTGCGGGCACACAGGTGGGAATCGAAGTCATCCCGCTCAAGGTCAAATATCCTCAAGGTGATGAAAAACAGATTCTGAAGGCGATTACCGGAATGGAAGTGCCCTCGGGAGGTCTTCCGATCGATATCGGAGCGGTTGTGAGCAATGTCTCGACGGTATTTGCCGTCTACGAAGCAGTCGTTCTCAAGAAACCGCTCATAGAGAGATCGCTGACCGTTTCGGGAATGGCCATTAATAGTCCGGGTGTATACAAAGCACGAATCGGCACTCCGGTCAGAAAATTGCTTGAGGAGTGCGGCGGATTCAGCGAGGTACCGGAACGATTGGTTATGGGCGGTCCGATGATGGGCTTTACCATTCTGGACATCGATACGCCGATAACGAAGGGAACTTCGGGAATACTTGCGTTGACCTCGAGAGAAACCAAAGAGAGCCGTCGAACTCCGTGTATCGAATGCGGTGGTTGTATTTCGGTATGTCCGCTCGGCCTCAATCCCACCCGGTTGTTCAAGCTCGTCGATCATATGGAG
>CAYLZA010000577.1:0-2910 GCA_964387575.1 uncultured Spirochaetales bacterium
TGAAACACAGCTCGTCCCATGGGACGGCGGTTTCGAGAAATTCAATGTGGCGATTGCGGGCGGCGAGCCTCCTTCCGTCGGCTTTGATTATCTCGGAAGGACATCGCAGTATTATGCGCAGGGCGCAGCAGTGGCAGCCGACGATATACTACCTGCATCACTGATTAACGATATTCAGGATTCGATCAGGAAAATATACACCGTCGACGGCAAGGTGCACGCCCTTCCAGGTTTTGCATGGAACATAAATCTGAACGTCAACGTGGGACTTCTGAAGGAATACGGTTGGACCGGACCCATTCTGAACGGCCCCGGAAATGCGTATTCGGATGAACAGTTTACCGAGTTCCTTACGAAAATAAAGAATACCGTCCCTCGAGACGTGTGGCCCTATGTAATCCAATGCGGAAGCGAGCAGGGGGATTACGGCTGGTGGCAGCACTTCTGGGGATATGGCGGTAGACTCTTTGATGATGATGGAACGACCGCAGACGATCACAGCGGAGTAATCGAAGGATACAAATATATGCTTTCACTTCGTGAAAAAGGACTGATCGCACAGGGTGTTGCCAGTATGCAGGCAACCGATCCGAACAAAATGTTCTTTAGCGGGAAGTCGATTATCGGATACGGGCACAAGTATCACGCCAATCAAATTAAGGACGCGATCAATGAAGGCGTTATCGATGCGGAATACGAAGTTATGCCGGTACCCTATCCTTCAGATAACGGCGATAAAGGATTTACCGCAAACGGCGGTACCGGGTTCATCTTCTTTGCACAAGATGAAGCGGAGCAGGAAGGTGCTTCCGAGTGGATTCAGTACGTAATGTCCGATGAATGGTGGCCCAAGACTGTACGTGGGGGAGGTCAGTTCCCGTTGCAGAAGAGCATGGCCGATGCGAATCTCTACGCGGGTGATCCGTACCAGGAAGTCGTAAGCCAGATGCTCGCAAAGTTCGAGTCCGGCGATTTCGGTCTTGCGCATCCCAAGTATCAACAGATTCGTGTGGCGCTCTCGCAGGCCGGTCAGAAAATATTCAGCGGCAGAGCTTCCGTAGAAGACGCGGTCGATACCTTTTATTCAGAGGTGGACGAAATCATCTCTGAATAGCTGAATAGCTAAAGATATATATAAGTAATTATTCGGGCCCCTCCGTATAGCACGGCCAAACGAGGGGCCCTTTTTGAAATTACGGTATTACAGGAGAATCGGGTTGATTAAGCGGACAGGCCTTTGGTACAGAATAAAAAAGGAACGCTCGGCATACTTGTTTATACTTCCTTCGGTTGTGATGTTCTTTGCTCTCGTAGCTGTGCCGATTTTTTTAACAATTTTGTACAGCTTTCAAAAGCGTAACCTGGTAAAGGCGGAATGGGTCGGGCTTGGCCAATACATAGATATTTTCACAGATCCGGTTTTCCTCATGGCTTTGAAAAACACGTTCTTATTCGTCGTGTGCCTCGTTCCGGTCATTGTGATGGCTGCGTTCGCCGTGTCTCTTCAGGTAACGCCTTTGAACCACAAGGCCAGAATCTTTTTTCGAGCGGTCTTTTATCTACCCGTGGTTGTAAGCGGGGTGATCATCAGCATGATATGGTTGTGGATTTTCAACGCGAATTACGGATTGCTGAATTACCTTCTCAGCCTGTTTGGTGTAGAACCGATCGAGTGGTTGGCTGATAAATATACTCTTTATTATTTGATGTTTGTAGTATTCACGTTCAACTTGGGAGTTCCGTTCATAATCTATGTTGCTGCAATGGGCAATATCCCTACACAGCTCCTGGAAGTAGCGAGAATAGACGGTGCAAAGAAGAGGACGATAACCTGGAAAATCATATTCCCGCTTCTTCGACCGGTTACCTTTTTTCTCATCGTAACCCAGACGATTTTCGTTTTTATGGTGTTTGTCGTTATTCAACTATTAACCGGTGGTGGTCCGGCCCATTCAACCGAAACGATTGTTTTCCAGCTCTACAGGACGGCGTTCCAGTTTCTCGAATTCGGACGAGCATCGGCGATGGGAGTATCGTTGCTCTTTTTTGTGATGGTTATATCGATTCTTCAGAAACTGTTGGTCGGAAGAGATGTTAACTACTAGTGATTCAGCAACATCGGGAGTAATTGAATGAAGCTAATCGAAGCAAAAGAGTTTGCATACGGTAATAGAAGAGAAAAGGTCAGCTATTATATTACGCTTTTTTTGATTTTCCTCCTGGCCGCCTTATTTATGTTTCCGATTTACTGGATGTTCAAGGGAGCACTCCAACCGACCGCAATGGCTATCCAGGTTCCACCGACATTTGCGCCGATAAACTTGACCTTCGATAATTTTCGCAAATTATTCCTGAATTTCCCGTCGCTTCGTTGGTTATACAACAGCGCGGTTGTCGCCGGGAGCGCTACGATCCTCACACTGCTTTTCGGCTCGCTCGCAGGATACGCATTTGCAAAACGACAGTTCCCGGGACGGGAAATTATTTTCTGGATGCTTCTTACCGCGATGATGTTGCCCAAACAGGTAATGCTTGTTCCGTTATATGTACTTATGAGGAATTACGAGCTATACAATACGCATGCAGGTATGTTCCTGCCGCAGGTCGCGTGGCCGTTTGGACTCTTTCTCATGCGTCAGTTCATGCAGACCATTCCGGATGAGCTGATACAGTCGGTGAAAGTGGACGGGGGAAATGAGCTTCGAGTGTTTATGAGCATAATTGTTCCGTTGAGTATTCCGGCTTTTGGTACCGTTGGAATTCTGTACTTCGTCAGGACGTGGAACGACTACATGTGGCAGCTCATTATGGTGAAAGAGCCCATTATGAATACGCTTCCCGTTGCGATTTCCAAGGTGGCGCGTGGCGAATGGAGTATAGATTACGGTTTGATGATGGCAGGTGCCGCAT
>CAYLZA010000578.1:0-2908 GCA_964387575.1 uncultured Spirochaetales bacterium
ACGCATTATTATTGACCCTGGGTCGCCGTCCTCATATCCCGCCGATTTCTTCGGTCCAAACAGATACGAGTATTACAATGCATCGGCTTGGGGACACAACATACCGATTATCGCAGGGAAGGAACCGGGATCGCAACACTCCCGAGCCCAGGGACGAATAGTCGAAGCACTATTTGACGATGAAACGGGAGGCTACTGGAAAATCGATCTGACCAATCTCTATGAAGGGGCAACCCGATTGCAACGCACCGTGGTTCATATGCATCCGCACACTGTCGTCGTTTTAGATGATATCGGTCTTCAATCGGAAGAGGAAATTTCGCTCCGCTGGCATACGGTGAGCAAACCGCTTTTCGGGGATGATGCGACATTCCTCGTGCGCACCGATACCCAGACGGTGGCCGAAGTATCGCACGGAGCCGACTATTTTTCGAGAGGCGCTTCCGCCGTACAGGGCGTATCCGCCTCCTGCGCGGTGCTCGGTATAGATCAATGCAAACCGGTTCTGAAACTGAAACAGCATCGATACGATCCGCCGTTCAATAAAGAGAGAAACGGATTTCCGCTCGAGCAGCGGAACGAGAACTACGTGGAAGCTATCGTAACCTCGAACCGGTGCTGTCTTCTTTCGCTTTTCTGCGTATTTCCGCATGTCCGGGTGGCGACGTACTGGACCCCGCGCGGTAACGGTGCAACGATCACGGATGCAACGCACACAATTGAGGTTTCAGTCACCGAGGAAGAGCTTACAGTCTATGCCCGCGAGATGAACACTGGATTTGCCGTTTCCAGATAAATTCGACGTACCGTCACTCGACATATCACCGGCGCATCAATCCGGTACGGCAAAAGCCGTACCGGTTACCGTTGCGTTAGCTTTGTTCCGCGCCTGCGCCGCCGGCCGCACCTTGTGCAGCTGCGTCGCCTTTCGGCTCGAATGAAGCGCACTCGGCGTAGTAGCTGTAAAGCTCCATTGCGAACCATGCTGAGTAGATACCGAGCGTTATCGCGGAGAGCAGATAGCCTTTGAGAAAGAGGCTGAACAGATGCCCGCCGTCGGCCTTGAAGCTTCCGACCAGCTCAGACCCGTATATCACGTTTTCAGCGAGATATCCGTATATTTTCGCCATAGCCCATGGGGTGTATATACCGAGCGTAATCATACTCAGCAAATACTGACCGAGTAGAAGGCTGAAGTATTTGCCGCCCTCTGCGGTAAATGAGAAAAACTTGGAATCATATCCTGAGTTCTCGAGAATGAATCGATATATCTTTACTATCGCCCACGGGGCATAGATGCCGATTGTGATAATAGTAAGTAATACCTGTCCGAGCAGCAGGCTGAAATAGTCGCCGCCCTTTGCGGTAAACTCAAACGGTTTACCGTCATACAAGGTTTTCTCATACATGTACCGCTTGATGCGAACAATCGCCCATGGACCATAAATTCCGAGCGTAATGAGCGTCAGGAGGTATTGTCCGAGAAACAGGCTAAACAATTCTCCACCGACACCCTCGAATGAAAAATCCTTTTGGTCGAGAGTTAAATGACCAAGCAGATATTTTCTGATCTTTACAAACGCCCACGGAAAGTAAATACCGATTGTAATTACCGTCAGTAGACCTTGTCCGAGGACCAGGCTGAAATACTCGCCACCTTTGCCGGAAAACGCGAACTGCTTCTTCATAGTATCACTCCTCAAGTGAAATTTCTTTTGTACGGGCGCAACGCGCCCTGTAGTGAAGCGCCCAGATTATACAACGACCGCAAAATGTATCTCCCACAACAGCGGGAATATGATTCGTATTTCGGGTTTCGAGTTGGAAAGCAATACGGTAAAACACTTTTTTCTTTCTCCGAAAATCGATAAGGAGCATACACGCTCCGCAGAGACACCACCATCCCGCCAATATGCCGACTATTCGGATTATGCCCGGTGTTGTAATCGCCACGAAACCTGATAGCAGTGCGCCGCACAAAAACAGAAACACCGGTACATTGATAAGGAGAAACTCTCCCGTACGCACAGCCGATATACTATCACGGTATAGAAAGCTTTACCACCAATTTTGCTTTGTCGACTATATCCGCCGGAACGCCGTTTCCCGGCGATCCGCCCGGCCATGATTACCCGATTTTCGACTTTTTTATTCGTGAATATTTTCTCGGCTTGACGGGGGTAGTGCTGGACCTCAATAGTTGAGGAGAGAGGATCTTCCCGACGATATTCAGACACGATCTCGAAACGGTCGCCGAATCAACCGAGCGCACCATTCCGCTCGATGCTGGGAATTCTATCCGGTGCGTTTTTCGTCAGAAACCTCATTCCGGTGACGATCGGCAACATAATCGGCGGAGGCCTTTTCGTAGCTCTCAGCTACTGGAGCGCGTATCTGAGACCCGCAGGAGCGAAGCGTCAGTAGCATATCAGAGACGCTTCGCCAGTTCGAGCAGCTTCTCTTCGATTATTTGGGGAGCTTCCGGGGCAAACCTCGAAGAGACTGCTTCATAACCGCCTTCCTCATACGTCTCCTGCGACGGAAGATATCCGAGATTTCCATTGCTGTAACCGACGATATATGTGTGCGCATGAGGAGACCGCTTTTTGACTCGAAGACCGATCTCTACAAATAGCTCCACCGGAAGCGCGAGAAGTACGCAGTTACCGATCCGGATTGCCTGAAGCTCGATCTCAATCGTATCCGATTCCTTTGAATAATCCACTTCCTCGATTCGTTTTACGAGCAACCGGGCGTACAACGCATCGACTTTTGCCTTTATTAACTCGTCCTCTACCACTGTTGAGCTCTTCTTGATTTCTTCGACACGCCTCTGTTTTTTCTCCAGATCCGCTTTTGCATCATCGAGAGGAGGAAGTGATTTTCGCGGTACCGTAAGCGTTTCCGT
>CAYLZA010000579.1:0-2906 GCA_964387575.1 uncultured Spirochaetales bacterium
TAAGGAGGGGGTCACCGGTTCAAGTCCGGTCGAGGGCTTCTCCGGCTGAAGCGGACGGGAAGTCGGGAAGAGGTGGTTCTTTACTGAAAGGGAGTTGCGAGCATGGCAAAAGCAAAAAAGGGAAACGTTGAGATGGTTGCTCTAAAATGTTCGGAGTGTAATCGCCAAAACTACGTTACCAAGAAGAATCGAAGAAACATCTCAGGCAAGCTCGAGTTCAAGAAATACTGCAAGTTCGATCGCAAGCATACCGTTCATGTCGAGACGCGCCTCAAGTAACGTGGATTTAGGCCAGTAGCTCCAACGGCTAGAGCGCCGGTCTCCAAAACCGGATGTTGTAGGTTCGAATCCTACCTGGCCTGTATCAATACCGGGAGCAGGGGATGAAAAGGATAGTTCAGTTTTTCAGAGAGAGTTACGCGGAGCTCAAAAAAGTCGTGTGGCCGAGTCGTGAGGAAGTCGCATCGTCCACCCGGGTGGTGCTTGTTTCGGTTGTGTTAATTGCATTGGCTCTCGGGTTCGTGGATTTTTTGCTCTTGGCGGGTATAGACCTTATTTTCTAAAAGGGTACACATGGCCAAAGGTTGGTATGTTGTCCATACCTATTCAGGGTATGAGAACAAAGTTGAAAAACATATAAAGAAATTGATCGAGAATGACACTTTTGACGGAGCGGTCAGCGACGTGAAAGTTCCGTCCGAAGAGGTCGTCGAGGTCAAGGAGGGAAAGAAACGGGTTACGAATCGTAAGTTTCTCCCCGGATATATATTGCTGGAGATGGATCTGCCTGATCAGGGGTGGAAATCGGTGTGCGCAGAGGTGCGTAAGATTCAGGGAGTCACCGGTTTTGTCGGATCAACCCGCGGAGTAAAACCGCAGCCGATTTCGTCTGAAGAAGCCCGGGCAATACTCCAGAAGGCCGGTGAAATAAAGACAGACAAGCACGTTTCTGCAAGCCAGGCGTACTCCATCGGTGAATCGGTGCGTATTATCGACGGACCGTTTGACACATTTACCGGTAGTATAGAAGAAATCAACCTCGAAAAGGGGAAGCTGAGAGTTATGGTTGGAATCTTCGGTCGATCGACACCGGTCGAAGTGGATTTCAATCAGGTTGAAAAAATCTGATTTCGATCACTAATAGCCTGTTGGGAGCCGCACCGCACACGGGCGGCATTTGAACCACAAAGGAGAATGCAATGGCTAAGAAAAAGGTTGCAGCATATGTAAAGCTGCAGGTTCCGGCCGGTCGGGCCACACCCGCACCGCCGGTAGGACCCGCGCTCGGACCGCACGGTGTCAATGCACCGCAATTCGTCCAGCAGTTCAACGACCGCACGAAGGACATGGAGGCGGGTCTTACGGTTCCGGTGGTGATTACCGTGTATGCGGATCGGACGTTTTCGTTTATTACCAAGACGCCCCCCGCATCGGTTCTGATCAAAAAAGCGTGTAATATCGAATCCGGTTCCTCGGAGCCTAACAAGGAAAAGGTCTCTACGATAAACCGAAAACAGCTCGAGGATATCGCAAATACCAAGATGAAAGACCTCAATGCAAACGATATAGATGCGGCGGTCAACATAATCGCCGGAACCGCGAGAAGCATGGGCGTCGTAGTCGAGGGATAGCGATAATGAAACACGGAAAAAAATATCTGGAAACACTGAAGAAGGTCGATAAGAAGCAGCGTTACTCCTATGAGGACGCGGTCAAACTCGTGAGAGATATGGCTTTTGCCAAATTCGACGAAACCGTAGAGCTTGCAATCAGGCTGAATCTAAAAAAAAGTCAATCGGTTCGCGATACGCTCGTATTGCCGCATCAGTTCGGTGAGGAAAAAAAAGTCCTCGTGTTCGCCAAGGGTGATAAAGCCGACGAAGCGAAGGAAGCGGGTGCCGAATATGTCGGAGATTCGGATCTCGTAGAGAAGATCCAGGGCGGCTGGCTCGATTTTGACGTGGCCGTCGCTACCCCGGACATGATGAAAGAGGTAGGAAAGCTTGGTCCGATTCTCGGCCGGCGTGGGTTGATGCCGAATCCGAAAACGCAGACCGTAACGTTCGAGCTTTCAGCGGCGGTCGCAGCACTCAAACGAGGTCGAACCGAGTTTCGTGCGGACAAAAGCAACGTAGTGCACTGCCCAGTCGGGAAGGTCTCGATGGAACCTGAAAAAATCACCGAGAATATAACGACGGTGGTCGGCGAAGTTGAAAAGAAACGACCGACGGATATCAAGGGAGATTTTATTCGCTCAGTAGCGGTTTCCTCCACGATGGGACCCGGCGTGAAAATCGATCTCTCGACAAGCGGATCGAACGGAGCGGAGGAATAGCCATGGCTGATGAATACGTAACAAAGATACAGGATCACAAGCGAAATTCGGTCAACGCGCTCAAGGAGCTCTTTTCTACCTCCAGCGACTACATCTTCGCCGATTATCGTGGGCTCAATGTAGAACAGATTACCGAGCTCCGAGACAAGCTGAAGGAAAAGGGGGCGGAGTTCAAAGTTGTAAAGAACCGATATGCGCGTATCGCGCTCGACGAGCTCGACGTTCCCGATGTTACCGAGATGTTGACCGGACCAACGGCGATGACGCTTGCCAAGAGCGATTCGGGCCCGGTGGCCAAAGTGCTCTTCAAATTTTCCGAAGATGCTCCGGTGGATGTGAAAGGGGCGGTCATCGACGGTATCGTATTCGACAGATCGCAGGTCGAAGCGCTCTCGAAGCTTCCGGGAAGAGAAGAGCTTCTCGCCAAGCTCATGAGTGTGATGAATGGTCCGGTGAGGAACTTGATGTATGCAATGCAGGCCGTACCGCAGAAGCTGGTTCGGACTTTGCAGGCAGTCGCCGACGCAAAAAACGAAGGCGGCGAATAAACAGCAGAAGAGCGGCATTAGTC
>CAYLZA010000580.1:0-2900 GCA_964387575.1 uncultured Spirochaetales bacterium
AAACACAGTCAACGCGTAGACCGCACGAAAAGTCCATTCATTGATGCGCCGCCGCCGCGGACAGGTATTTCGCTCGGCGGCGTTTGTCTGTTTGCTTCAGCAGCACCAATTCGGCGATGAGTAGTCTGTTCGAGGAGTTGGATTACGCTCAGACCCGTCTCGGAGAGCTAATTCTTCGTCGCCGCCGGTACATCGGGCTGGATGTCGAGGTCTACGAGGTGAAGCTCGGAAACCACTTCCTGATGTCCAGCCTCTTTACCGCCTCGGAGGAGGCACTTGGGCGATTGGGAGTTGAGCATGCTCTCCGGGCGAAGGTGCACAGGACGCCGGAACACGGCGGGCTGGACGTTGTGGTGGGAGGTCTCGGTCTTGGTTATACCGCAGCGGCGGTCCTGGAGAACCGAGCGGTACGTTCGCTGTTGGTGGTGGAGTATCTGGAGCCCGTGATCGACTGGCATCGCAAAAGGATGCTGCCCCTCTCCACCACGCTTGCCCGCGACAAGCGCTGTCGGATTGTCTCCGACGACTTTTTCGACTGCGCTATGTCGGAGACCGGATTTGACGCGGAGCGACCTGGGCGGCAGTTCGACGCGGTCCTCCTCGACATCGACCATACTCCGGATTCGTGGCTCGATCCAGAAAATCACTCCTTCTACGGAGTCCCGGGGTTGCGAAGGTTTCAGCGGCACTTGCGTCCGGGAGGAGTATTCTGTCTTTGGTCGAACGAGCCGCCGGATGGTAATTTTCGAGATCGAATGGCAGCCGCATTCTTTACTGAACGGGCGGAGCCGGTCGTGTTCCACAACCCGCTCCAGGGAACCGAGGTGACTCAGACCGTGTATATCGGGGTTCGGGAGGCGGAGTAGCGCTCCCGGCGACGAGAAGTTTCTGTCGGTGCTCCCGTCGGTTCGTGGCGATTCGCGGTTCGAACGTCTCGTCGACGCCTGGACCGCAACCGGGCAAAGAAGCCGACGAAGCGGCGGAAGCGGTTGAAAACGCCCGGGATCGGGAGTGGTCAAGCCAATGAACCCATCGACCGGCCGGGAACTCTGCGCTCCGCTATCAGCTACAAATGCAGTTATGAGATCTTCAATCGCCTTTTTTCCTTGACGCTGTGAACGAGCAGAAGCTACACTTTTCCGAGTTCCTACTAAAGCCCGGAGGATGCAAATGAGCTCGATCGCCAAACCATCGGATGTCCGAGTCGCCGTTGTCGGCTACGGAGGTGCTTTCAATATGGGTCGCAAGCATCTCGAAGAGGCCGGCGGGGCGGGGATGGTCCCGACTGCGGTAACCGATCTCGATGCCGTGCGATTAGAGACCGCAAAAGCCGATTTTCCCGACATCGAAACCTACGCTTCCGTAGAAGAGATGCTCCTAAAATCCGAAGCAAACCTCGTTATCATAATCACCCCACACAATACGCACTCAGCCATCGCCACCCAGTGTCTCAAAGCGGGACGTCATGTGGTGGTGGAAAAGCCGTTTGCGTTGACAACCGCGGAATGCGACAAAATGATCGCCGCGGCGGAAAAAAACGATCTCCTGTTGTCCACCTATCACAACCGGCACTGGGACGGTTGCATTTTGCGTGCGCTCGATGTGATGAAGAACGGATCGTTGGGCAACCTGGTTCGCATGGAGGCACATATGGGTTCATGGGCACCTCCGCGGGATTGGTGGCGGTCGAGCAGATCGATTTCGGGTGGGGTGCTATTTGATTGGGGAGTCCATCTGATCGAATACGGGCTGCAACTCGCTGATTCGAAAATTGTGGAAGTAGCCGGTTTCTGCTCGAACGGGTTTTGGTCGGAGAAGTCGAGCTGGAAAGAGGACACGATAGAGGATGAAGCGACTGCGGTAGTGCGATTCGAAAACGGCGTACATCTCGTCGTACGTATATCCACAATCGACTCGAATCCCCGGCCCGGGCGAATGGAAGTGACCGGAACAAAAGGGTCATATATTTTCGACGGCTCTACGTGGGAGCTCGTTAAACCGAAGAAGAGCTCGGTTGTGCGGGAAAAAGGCGCAAATCCCGAGGATGAGCATTGGCGTTACTACCGAAATGTCGCCGACCATCTGGTCTCGGGGGAACCGCTGGTTATCGATGCGCAATGGTCGCGGAGACCGGTCCATATTCTCGATCTGGCCGTTCGTAGCGCGAAGCAGGGTAAGACACTCAAGGCAAAGCATCATTGACGTCTGGTAGGGAGGGTAGTGAAGATGGATGAGGTGATTTCCGCGAATCAGGTCTTCTACGGATTCGTATCGGGCGGAAAAGAAGTAATCAAAAACCGGTCATATCTCAATGAGATCAATGTTTTTCCCGTACCTGATGGAGATACGGGGTCGAACCTTTCGTCAACGTTATCTTCGATTCTCGAAAACGCTCCGGTGCAAAGCTCGGCAGGCGAAATGATACGAGCGCTCGCGGAAGCCGGTCTCGAGGGGGCTCGAGGAAACTCGGGGCTCATCTTCGTGCAGTTCCTCCACGGGCTTGCCGAATCAGTCGGCGATTTGAAAGAGATAACGCTTTCCAAGTTCGTTCGGGCTTCCAAACGGGCGGTCGAGAAGGCGTATAGAGCGGTATCGAATCCGGTCGAAGGGACGATGCTCACGGTTATTCGACGATGGGCGGAAGCGATTTCGGAACTCTACGATGATTCACTGAGCTGGGTGGAAGTGTTCACCAAATCCCTTACGATCGTCGAGCAAAGCGTATACGAGACCCCGGAGAAGCTCAAAGTTCTCAAGGAGCGAGGCGTTGTAGATGCCGGCGCTTTAGGTTTCGTCGATTTTCTCAAAGGTTTTACGCACTTTCTCCGTACTGGAAATCGTGAACAGTGGGACTCGGGTTCCTTCGTCGATACCGGCGCCGGGCACGAGGATCATGTAAC
>CAYLZA010000581.1:0-2893 GCA_964387575.1 uncultured Spirochaetales bacterium
TGACTGCCGGCGGTCACTGAAAAGAATCTTACCTGAAGTGGGCGTCGCAGAGGCGTTCTATAACCGCTTGTGCTCGAAATGATGAAACGCAAACCTGCATACAATGAGATCAAAATAGCCGTCCCGATACGGTAATGCTTCAGCGTTGCCGGTACCGCAGGCGAGGTCGAGCACTCGAATCGAATTTATATGTGTTGACAGCCACAAAAAAAGTAATTACCGTAATTACAACGGAGGCAGATATGGATGTGAAGCTCATCAATATTGGAAACTCGAAGGGAATTCGGCTTCCGAAAAGACTAATAGAAAGATACCGTCTCAAAGAGAAACTCACCATAGAGGAACTCGACGAGGGCATATTGATCAAAGCCGATGATGCACAGGACATGCTTTCCTGGGAAGAAACGTACAGGGAAATGGAAAAGGAAGACGAAGACTGGTCGGAGTTCGAGAATTTGGCGTCGGATGGTATCGAGTAATTGATGACCGTCAAACGGTACGAGGTCTATTATGGCGACCTAAGCCCTACTGTTGGCGGAGAGATCCAGAAGACGAGACCGATTGTCGTGGTGAGCAAAACTGCGATGAATAGGTATCTCGACACCGTTGTTGTATGTCCGTTGACGACGGCATTGCACCCAAGATGGAGAACTCGAATACAGATTCGATGCGCCGGAAAAGATGCAGAAATCGCCGTCGATCAGATTCGCACGATAAGCAAGCGAAGGTTGAAGAATCGGGTCGATATGCTCTCATCAGACGATGCCCTGAAACTCCGGGAGCTTATAATTGAAATGTATGGACGTTGAAGACACTTTTCATTCTGAATGATCCACCTTACGGGACGCAGCGAAGCTACAACGGATATGAGCGACGATAACCGAAGGGAGGATTAGGAGCGATGGGAAACGACCAGACACGCAATCACCAACACGATCAGGGCCACGGGCAAGAGCACGATCACACCGAGCACCATCGGATGATGATCCGCGATTTCAGGCTCCGTTTTTTTATTACGGTGGTACTGACGCTCCCGGTGCTCGCGCTCGCCACGGTGATCTTTTTCTATGGCGGCCGGCCGTTTCTTTCCGGTCTCGTCAGCGAGTTGAAGTAAAAGACGCCGGGGATGATGACGCTGATCGGCGTCGCGATTACCGTCGCCTATGTGTACAGCGGTGCGGTTACGTTCGGTTTACGCGGGACACCGTTCTATTGGGAGCTCGCCACTCTGATAGCGATCATGCTGGCCGGGCACTGGATAGAAATGGCCTCGGTGTTGAGCGCATCTTCGGCTCTGGAGAAGCTCGCTCAGCTGATGCCCGACGAGGCGCACAGGAAAACGAACGGACAGTTGGAGGATGTTCCGCTCTCTGAGGTGCAGAAAGGCGATATTCTCGTCGTGAAACCGGGAGAGAAGATACCGTCCGACGGCATAGTCGTAGACGGAGAAAGCTATGTGGATGAATCGATGCTTACCGGCGAGTCCATGCCGGTCGGTAAGGGGAAAGACGATGAGCTTATCGGCGGTTCGGTCAACGGTGACGGCTCGCTGGAGCTCCGCGTGGAAAGCTCCGGAGAGGACTCCTACCTGTCGAAAGTGATCGATATGGTTCGTGAAGCGCAGGAGTCCAAATCACGAACTCAGGCGCTTTCCGATCGCGCCGCATTCTGGCTTACGCTCACAGCTATTACGGTCGGAATCGTAACGCTTGCATCGTGGTTGATTGTTGGTCGCGATCTGCAATTCTCGATTGCGCGAATGGCGACCGTGATGATAATCACCTGCCCGCACGCACTGGGTCTTGCGATTCCGCTCGTCGTTTCGGTATCCACGACGAAATCCGCTGGAAACGGGCTTCTGATACGGAACCGGACCGCGTTCGAAAACGCCAGGAAAATCACCACTGTGGTATTCGACAAGACCGGGACGCTTACGAAAGGCAGCTTCGAGGTTTCGTCGGTGGATGTCCACGCCGACGGATACGAAGAGAACGACGTCCTGGTGCTTGCGGCGTCGGCTGAGGCTCATTCGGAACATCCGATCGGTAAAGGAATCGTCGCAAAGGCCCGGGGACTGGGAGTCGAGCTCGATACAATAGAGGATTTTCAGGCCATAAAGGGCAAAGGCATCGGCGCGAAAGTCGGCGGAACACAGGTGCACGTCGTCAGTCCGGGATACCTCGAAGAGCTCGGACTGACGCGTCCCGAAAAAATCGAAGACCGCGGTGGTGTCACGAGGGCGTTCGTGGTAGCCGACAAGACGCTCGTCGGCTCGGTTGCGCTTTCGGATTCGATCCGACCCGAGTCGTACAAGGCGATAGAGGAGCTTCATCGTCGCGGTATCAAGTGCTGGATGCTCACCGGCGACAATAGGGAGACCGCGGAAGCCGTGGCGAACGAGCTCGGAATGGACGGATTTTTCGCCGAAGTGCTTCCCGATCAAAAGCAGGAGAAAATCAAGGAGCTTCAGAGTCGGGGCGAATACGTAGCGATGACCGGTGACGGGGTGAACGATTCGCCGGCGCTTGCGCAGGCGCAGGTGGGGATCGCGGTCGGGTCGGGAACAGACATCGCTGCGGCAACCGCGGATATCATCCTGGTAAACTCGAACCCTATCGATATCACCGCGCTGATTCTCTTCGGCCGGGCAACATACCGAAAAATGGTTCAGAACCTGATCTGGGCGACCGGATATAACGTAGTGGCGATTCCGCTCGCGGCAGGTGTGTTATACGGTGTCGGGGTGGTTCTCTCGCCCGAGGTGGGGGCGATCCTGATGTCGTTGTCCACGGTCATCGTCGCTATAAATGCGCGGCTCCTTAGGGTTCGAAAAGATGAGCTTCAGGAGGCGAGCGTCCAGCCGTCACGTGGACACTCAAGCTAAATCTCTTGT
>CAYLZA010000582.1:0-2886 GCA_964387575.1 uncultured Spirochaetales bacterium
CATTTGCACGCTATTTCATGCGAGCAGGTCTTCCAAGCTCTATCGACCGAAAGGCAGTTGTTGAAGCAGTTAAGAGTAATCCGGATGCTTGACCTGACCGATCACCGTCCTTTGCCGTAAGTCAGCTGAAAGATATACATCAGCAGTAAACATTAATAAGTGAAAAAAAGAGGAACAACGATTAGACTTGGTGATGCGGATCGGTCGGCAGGTGAATCGGGCGGCCGGGGGCGGCGCAATTGACGCGTCGCTCACGATGCGGCAGACGATAGACCGCCGCCGGGAGACTGCCGGTGAGCGTCGCAATGCGCCGGTGGACGCCGTAGAGCTAAACATATACGAGGTGGACAGTGTACATGGAAATCAAAAAAGCAGGGAACGAGCACATGGCCGATTGCATCGAAGCAATCCGCGATTCGGAGCTCGGGACCGTGTACTTTCAATCGAATGAAGACATCGAAACCGAGCTCAGCAAGGGGATCGGGAAAGAGGATTTCTTTATCGCGTCGGGTGACCGGAACGAGTGTCTGGGATTTATCTGGTATCACTTGACCGGAACATTTCACACCTATCCATATGTTCACATCATAGCGGTCAAGAAAGGGTACCGCGGACAGGGAGTCGGGAAAAAACTCCTGCGCTTTTTCGACGAACAGATTTTTCCGAAACACTCGAAGGCTTTTCTCCTTGTCGGGGATTTCAACACCTCCGCCCGAAGGCTCTATGAGCGTCTCGGGTATCAGAAGATAAGTGAAATACCTGATCTACACGAAGAAGGGGTAACCGAGTACCTCATGATGAAACGACGTCCGAATCATGTCTGAGTTTCATAATTGATCGGACGGGATAGATATGATCCTCTATTTGCGTCGATAGGAATGCAATGCGTCGAGGGTCGATAGCGTAATCGTATCTATGAGCACATCCCGTTTCGGCGCACCGGTAGGGACCGTATGAAACATGATTGAATACGGATCGTCACTGTGATCGAGTCCGAGCACATGCCCTATTTCATGTGCAACGACTTCTTCGATATATACCGATTCTTTGCTGTTTGTTTCGTACGTTGTGAATCGTGCGAGGAGCATATTGCAAATAATATCCGCTTCTTCGACATTACCCTGCAAATCGTACCAGATCGCCGTGTAAGCTACGTGTCCGAACGGAATTTCTTCGGGCCACGATGTAAGGAACGAAACCGTGCTTTTCCCGTCGTTTATTATACCTGCTTTGTTACGCCCGCCGTATTGAAACGTTATCTGATCGGTCTCCCGATCCCACGCCTCGAAGGCGTACGTAACTGCTCTTTCGGTAACGGCCGTAGCCTCTTTATTGATATAGTATCGGAGAACCTGTGTATCCGCAGATTCAGAAGCGTCACAACAGATCAGCACTATCAGTGCGGCGACGACCGGAGATCGGCGCACCGGTCATCTAATCCACAGCAACGGCCGCATCTTAAATGCAACGCTCGTAAGGTCGGTTGCGGCTCCCGCATGTCCTGAATCGCTGTCGTGCCAGCCATAAATCGTCCTCGAATCACTACCGATATAAGAATAGCCGACAAAGGTCTCGAAATCACCGTCATGAGCAGTTGTTTGCAGAACCAGACCGGATGCTTCCGAATTCGGTGAAAAGCAAACATAAAACGTCTTATCCTCACCGCTGTTATTGTTTATAAATACTTCAACGAGAGCTCCCGTCGCGTCTTCCGGAGCGGTAAAACCGCTAGTCGTTCTTCCTGCCCATCCGACATCGGACGGTGATTGCCACGAATTATTGGCCCACACCAACATATCGGAAATGTCTTCGTTCAGACCGTCAATCTGAGTATCAATTTCGGTCTTCGTGTAGGAGAGACTCGATATCAAATCGTCCACTTCGGTTTTTGTGTAATATTGCGTAGCGTCGAAATCGGCGCCGGCGCCACCATCGGGAGTTCTACCGAATATGGAGGTCATGAGATCGCATGCAAATAACGAGGTCAATACCAGTGCGATTGCGAAAAACCCGGCCCCGATGCTTACTATCATATGACTTTTTTTGTTCATCTATGCCACCTCTTGTTTGTGATAGCAGAAACGTATCACGCGGCCGGGACTCAAACATCGTGGAAAATACGTAATTATGTCTTGCCCACTCGAAATACCCGAAACAGCTCTATACGGTTTCTCACACGAGCCTTTCCGTAGATATTATTCAGATGCGTTTCGACCGTGCGCCGGGATATTGCCAATTCCTGCGATATTTCACGATTCGATAGGCCGCGCAAGCAGAGATCGAGGACTTCTCTTTCTCGATTACTCAAACCGAATCGAGCCGCGGGTGTCTCATTCGAATCGGCCGGACCAAACGTCACATAAAACCCGGCCGGATCACCAAATTCATCGTGCAACTCGGTAACGTAGTACGATACGGTTTCTCCCGTATGCGTTCCAACCTTGATTGTTCCGGTGTGAAGCCCTTGCGCCAATGCACCACTTTCCTCGGCAATACTCAAAAGCATGTAGATATTAGGCTTCGATGCGTTGATAGATTCGCCTTCAAACAGCTGTGAAAAAGACTGGGTTGCACTGATAATATTGTATTCTCTATCGAGAAGAAGCGCCTCATCGTCGACTTGGGAAACAAGGGAATCGGCAGGAAGCGGTGGCTCGGTATCAGGGAACCGATAACGAAATCGCGCAAGCCACAGACCAAATAGATAACATCCGAGTACGATTGGACCGACAGGGGGTAACGAATACCCCGGAATGAGCGGTAAAATAAAATCAGCTATTGAACCCGCTACAAGGGTAGCTATCGTAACGAGAATCAGCAGCTTTGCCTCCGCTCGTTCACGATGTCGCTTGCATCTCAATGCCCATCCGTAAACAACGAAAATTG
>CAYLZA010000583.1:0-2886 GCA_964387575.1 uncultured Spirochaetales bacterium
TCGATAACTTTACGACCCGGGACAATAGGGAAGCTATCGAGCAACAGATTTCGGACGAGTTCGCCGCTCGCGGTGAAGCATACGTTGCGGAGCTCGAATACGATGCAATCGAGGGAGTCAATGAGCTCATTTCGATGGCCGAATCCTATGCGGAAACCGATCGCGTAAAACAATTAAGAGCCGATCTCAATACCGCCGCGTTGGATATTACCCTCGGAGAGGCAAAGCGTATCGCGAGAGCCGGTACGATCGAAGCGTATCGCGAGGCGATTATTGTAGCACATGATGCATACGATTTCGTCGAAGACAATACGGTAGTAAACGAGCTCAGGCGAGGATACGCAGAGAAAGCGATGGAGCTCGCAAACGCTGATCTCGATCGAGTCGAATCCCGTTACGACGGAACCATCACCGGACTCGAGCCGGTTCGAACCGCATATAGCGAGATGCTCCGATGGATGAACGGATGGGAAAAGATAGCCGGCTATGAGAATGTTCCCGAACGTTACGCTCAGTTCATCGAAGACTCGAAGATAAGGGTATATGCAGTAACCGGAAGCGATCTGAACAGCAGTGCCGCAGACGATCTCCTATCCGCCATTCGCGACGCGGTCCGATCGCAAACCGATGAACGCTACTGGTTTCACACCGCCGGCGAGCTCGAGACCGCCCGGTCACACGCCGGCGAGGCCTTCGATGTAGAGTTTCAGCGCGATAACCTCGACGAATTCAAATCCGCTCTCGGCGAGCTAAGCTTTGATTCCTCGATCGAGGATGCCGAATCATTGAATATCCGGTATCTGATTAGAGTTTCGGCTGAAGCAGGAGATCCCGTTACAAGCCGGAATACGCGAAGCGATAAAATAACGAAATCCGGGCACGAGACTTTCGAGGGGACTGTGGAAGTAGCGCCTGCGATTTTCTACAGACCATTCAGAATGGCATACGACAAAGATGAAGAGACATTCCGGAAGGCCCTCACGGACGCAGAGGTTTCGCAGATGTGGTTCGACATTCCGGTCGAGCTCACCTATACAACCGAAAAAATACGACAGCCGATTTCCTATTCGGTCGTCGTCGAGCGTTGCTCCGACGGAAGGGAGATCTTCAATACGCAGTTCAATCACACCTATGTTGATTCAGGCGACGAAGCTCTGACCGATGTTAGTTGTACGATCGGAGCAATCGAAGATGTGCTTTCGGAAGATATCGGCACCCCGGGAGCTTCGAGCTCGGCTGATTCAGGCGCTGTGGTAGAAGGTTTCAACGAAAACGTCGATGCTTCGGCAATAGCGTCGGCAATCGTGAGAGACTAACGAAAGACATCCCGCGGGCAATACATTCAGGAAGGGGGGAATCCGTTGACGGACGGCTTCCCTTCCTTCCACATCGACGGACCTATCTGATTTCAGCTCCTTTCAAAATCGACAGAAGCAACTACGTTCGGGGCAGGGATGACCGGAACAGCCGCGCTATTGCTCGCCATTGCAACGAACGAGCTCTCGAAGTACTATTCCGGCTAAGGTAACGACATATGTATAAGACCGATAGTGACGAAAGTCGTCGACGGGTTGAAGCGTGGTGGAATCATGAAATGATCGACAGAGCGGTCATCCAGGTAACCGCGCCTCGTCGAAGGGGATCGGTTCCATTCGACAATCTATCCGAGGTTGAAGGCAATCTCGAGCGATATTTTACCGATCCCGAAATAGTCGTCCCGCGAGTCGAAGCGAGATTGGCCCAAACCTATTTCGGCGGAGAGGCATTCCCGGTTGCAGAACCGATCAGAACGGTCGCTATCCTTGCGAGTTATCTCGGGTGTCCAGTCAAATTCGTAGATAAAAACACCATCTGGTCAGAGCCTATCATCGAGAATCCGGATGAAATACCAGAGCTCCGTTTCGATCGTCAAAATCGATGGTGGAAAATTTCCGAACAGCTTATGAAGCGTTTCGCGGAGCGCGCGGATGGCTATTATGTGGCGGTACCCGATCTGAACGGTCCGACCGAAATCCTTGCGCGGATGCGTGGAACCGAAAATCTGGCTTTGGATTTCGCCGAAAATCCCGATTACATCAAACCTGCCGTCGATCGTATTACCAGGTCGTGGTACGAATGTCTGCAGGAGTGCACCGCCATTACGCAAAAAACCGACGGCTATTTCTACTGGATGGGCATCTGGTCCGACAAACCGTCAATCGATCTCCAATCGGATTTCTCGTGCATGATCTCCCGTGATATGTTCAACGATCATTTTCTCCCGTCGATCGAAGAACAGACACGGCTGGTAGACCGCACGATCTATCACCTAGACGGCCCCGGCGCAATCCGCCACCTCGATGCGCTCCTCTCACTGCCACGTCTCGACGGGATTCAATGGGTTCCCGGCGCCGGTGCAAAACCGACGGTGGAATGGATTCCGTTACTCAAAAGGATTCAGGACGCGGGAAAGCTCGTCTTTGCATACTGCGACAAATCAAATGTAGAAAAACTGCTCTCGGAGCTGGATCCGAAAGGCCTCATGATCGTGACATCGTGTGATACCCCTGAGGAGGCGGATGAGCTACTCGCGAATGCGAAGAGCTGGAGCGCAGGCTGACTACGCCCGAAAAAATGGACGGCTTTGATCTACGGCGGTACTTTTGTGAGTAAGTTGATAATCAGGGAGTACATAGTATGGCGGACGAAGAATCAGTAACGATACGAGCAATGAACGATGAGGCGCGAACACGGCTGATATCATCAATTCAGGGAAAAGGCGCACATTTGAATTTCGAAACGGCGGTAAAAGGTTTTCCCGAAAAGCTCATCAACGCGAACCCGCCGAATGTCCCGTACACATTCTGGCATCAACTCGAGCATATCCGGATAGCCCAGCGTGATTTG
>CAYLZA010000584.1:0-2875 GCA_964387575.1 uncultured Spirochaetales bacterium
ATATGAAAAACACGTATCTCACCGTCTTCGATCGGGACGTGGATGGTTTCTCCGATGTGCCAAAAATCAATCAATATATCCGGTTGCTCGGCGAGCTTTGATTCCAGGGCTTCTTGCAGGTGCGAATCCAGTTCGAGCACGCTGTTTATCCAGCCTTGGCGTGATCCAACCGCCTGGTTCATCCGACGTACTTCTTTGCTGAATGATGACAACCGGCACCTCCTGTTCGACTCCACAAGCACGCCGCCCCCTATGGCGGTGGCCCAACGGCTTGTAAGCCGGTACTGTCCGACCAGTCTACATGTCGAATCCCGCTTTATAAAGCAGCTCGATCAAATGGAGAATCGCGCCATCCTTGCCGACCAGACGAGGACGACATTGGGAACCGGCTCTTCGCGAACGAGCTTATGAGCTTCCCCTTTTGTGCGGATTTCGATTGTGATTTCAGGATATCGTTTCGCAAAGTTGATCCACTCGGAAACAAGCGGGAGAACGTTCTCGAATGCCACGATATCGGTATAAAAGGGAACGGGCCTATGGAGCTCTTTCTCGTGAAAGGGATTAAGCAGGCGTAGCGCCGTAGCCCGGTCCCGGGAAGGGTTCTTGTCGGCAGATTGGACTGATAGTATATGCGCACAGTGGAAGCTTCGGATTGATCAAACTATTCTCGAACAAACAACACGGAGATAAAAATGGCAAAAAAAAAGCGATTACGGTATCCCAGCTTCGAAAGCATTGCGCCGACCGGAACATCATACTCATCGGCGGTCGAGGTCGAGCCCGGCAGGTTGTTACACGTTTCCGGTCAACTTCCCGTCAATCAAAACGGGGAAGCGGTCGGCGGCGACGATATGGAGGCACAGGCAACGCAGGTTTTCGAAAATCTGAAAGCGATCTGCGATGAGTACAACGTCGGGATGGATCGGATTATCTCGATGAACTACTACTGCGCGGATCTGAGTCGATTCAACGAAGTTCGTCGTGTGCGGGAACGCTATTTGAGCTCCCCGTATCCCGTTTCCACCGCCGTAGGTGCGCAGATTCTCGGCGGGCATTTACTCGAAATATCTATGATTGTTGCACTGGATTGATCGCCGCGACCGGCGTCTTGGCGGGAATTGAGTTGTTAGGCATTCGGCCTTGTGCCGTGAATCGACTGCCTACACAAACAAGCGCGGTTGTTATCCGTGCGAGTGGATCTCCACGATATCGCCCTCCTCGAGCTCTTCCGTTATCGAGACGGTAACCGGCGTATCCGAGTTCCTCCACATCCTCGCGTGCTCGAATTGATCCGCCAGGTCCCGGTGGATCAGACGGCACAGATCCTCAACCGTTTGACCTTTGAAAAGCGCGAACGGACGTCCGTGCGGTTTCTTCTCCTGTGGAGATTTTGAATACACGCGGATGATGCCGAGCCAGTCGAAGAGCATCTCGGAAAAGCGCTTTGCATCTTCACGTCTTTGGGCGGAAAAAAGAAAAAAATCGAGGTTCTCGCCTTCGGCTTCGCGAAAAAGATCGAGCCGTGCATCCGCGTCACGGTCATCCGCCTTGGTCCCGATAAGTCGGTGCAACACTTCGTCGTGATCATCGGTTTGCTCGTCAATGAAGCGGACGTTCCTCGTGGAGAATGCGCGAAGCACGGCGCGGTGGTTTTCAATAAGATCGTCGTTGGCCAGATCGACCGTAATGAGCACGGCGTCGGCCGAACGTATGAGACCGAACAGATGCACCGGCATATAGTCGTCGGTTACCGGGGGTGTATCGATCAGCTGGATCTGGACGTCTCGATGGTCGAGCATCCCCGGCTTCATTTGTGTCGTGCTGAACGGGTAGTCTGCCACCGTCACCGGTGCATCGGTCATCGCCGCCACCAGAGACGATTTGCCGCTGTTTGGTGGACCGACGATAACCAATTGAGCTGCGCCGCTGCGCTCGATCTGCAGCTCGTGTCCACCGCCGGATTTCGGACCCTTCTCGTCCTGATGTTTGAGCTGAGACAACCGACGTTTGAGATCGGCATGGAGATGCTCGGCGGCGCGGGAGGAAGCGACGGCGGGTCTTCCGCCACCCCCGGCTCCCGGGCGGCTCGGCTTTTCTCTCCGCCGTCTTTTCGATACCCTCTTACGAAGGAGGACGCATCATGGCAGATTTTCCAATTGATGTATCGAGCTACACGCCAATTTCGTTCACGTTTGACGAGAAAGAGCTCAGTAAAACTAAACAAAGGCATCTCGAAGAGAATATCGCCCTCTTTCGGGAATTAATCGTATTCTACACGGCTATCGCCGGGGCCAAGGGGCTTTCCGGTCACAGCGGTGGACCGTACAACATCGTTCCGGAGGTTTTGATCGCAGAAGGGTTCATGCGCGGTACCGGCAAGGTCGTTCCTGTCTGTTTCGACGAGGCGGGTCACCGAGTCGCAATTCAATACGCCCTGGCCGCAATGAACGGCGAGATGGAGCTGGAGAAGCTCTATCACTACCGCGAAGCGGATGAGGGGCTCTACGGACACCCGGAGCTCGACAAAAGTTTGGGCATCAAGTTCAGCTCGGGGCGTCTGGGACACATGTTTCCTTTCGTCAATGGTGTGGCGCGGGCGAATCCCGACAAGCACGTGGTGCTCTTCGGAAGCGACGGGTCGCAGCAGGAAGGCAATGATGCGGAGGCGGCGCGTCATGCAGTGGCGCACAACCTGAACGTCTCGGTTATCATCGACGACAACAATGTGACGATTGCAGGCCATCCGAAGGAGTATCTGCCGGGATTCGACATTGCGAAGACGCTGGCCGGTCACGGGATGAAGGTGGATTCAGGCGACGGTGAGGATTGGACCACGCTCTACACGCGGATCCACGCGGCGCTTACCCACGAAGGT
>CAYLZA010000585.1:0-2867 GCA_964387575.1 uncultured Spirochaetales bacterium
TTTCCCGTTCGTGCGTCGGGCTCTGTCTGAGCTCCGTTGCTGCTCCTGCCCTTCGTTTGCGAAGCTACAGCTTTTTCCGCACGATCGCCGTTCTCGTATCCCTGGGAAACCTCTTCGTCGGTGCCCGTCGACACGAGGTCTTCCGGTTTTACCTGCGCGAGCTCGGTTCTGCGTAGGTACGAGAGCGCGAGATCGCGAAATATGAAATCGATTACCGACGTCGCCATTTTGATATTTTTGTGCCCCTGCACCACCCCGTTCGGCTCGAATCGGCTGAACGTAAAGGCATCAACGAACTCATCGAGCGGTACTCCATACTGGAGACCGAGCGATACCGCGATGGCAAAGCTGTTGAGAAGCGATCGGAATGCAGCGCCTTCCTTGTGCATATCGAGAAAGATCTCTCCCAGTCTTCCATCCTCGTATTCCCCGGTTCGTAGAAAGAGACTGTGACGGCCGATCTTCGCCTTCTGGGTGTAACCGATTCTCCTCGTCGGCAGGGGTGTTCGAATGCTCTTCGGCCCCGCCTCCACCTGTTTCGACTCATCTTCAACCGGAAGCTCGCCGTTCGATATCTTGAGTATCGACTCGACGGTCTTGTCCGATCCCGAGAGAATCGTCGAAAGCGGCTGACTCAGTTTCGATCCATCCCGGTAGAGTGCTATCGATTTGAGCATTTTTTCCCACGCCATCCGATGCGCACCTTCCACATCGCGGACGGTTGCGCTGCTCGGCATGTTGATCGTTTTCGATATCGCCCCCGAAATAAATGGTTGTGTCGCGGCCATCATCTCGATGTGGGCGGTCCATGCGATTGACCGTTTCCCGATCCGACCCGACGGGCTGGCGGTATCGAAGATCGGGAGATGCTCCTGTTTGAGTCCCGGCGCTCCCTCCATTGTCATCGCACCGCATGAAAAGAGCTCGGCTGCAGCAATGTCGTCTTCGCTGAATTGCAGGTGTTTGAGTACGTTGAATCCCTCGAGCGAATAGGTGGCTTCTGGTATACCAAGTACACTCGTGAGAAAATCTTCACCGATTACATACGGAAGAAATGCCGATGATAGTGAAACCGCGTTCTTCAATGCATCGTATACTCGATTCAACACATCGTCGGTGAATCCCTTCTCCCTGAGCCGGGTCTCCGAAACGCCGGGCGCACCTTTGAGCGTTTTCGTGCCGACACAGTATCTTGTTATCGCTTCCTGCTCCTTTTTCGAGTATCCGAGCTTTTCGAGCGCCGGGGGAATCGATTGATTGATTATTTTGAAGTAGCCGCCGCCGGCGAGTTTTTTGAACTTAACGAGCGCAAAATCCGGCTCGACTCCGGTCGTATCGCAATCCATGAGAAGACCGATGGTTCCGGTCGGTGCAATCGCGCTTACCTGTGCGTTTCTGAAACCGTTCTGTTCACCCGTTTCGAGTGCACGATCCCAGGAGGAACGGGCGGCTCCCAGCATCTGTGAAGGGGTGGTCTCAGGATTGATACCCTTTGGGTAGACCGAGAGATTCTCGAAATCATCCCGCGGCGCGTTGTACGCCGCCCGGCGATGATTTCGGATCACTCGAAGCATGGCATCGCGGTTGAACTCATACTTTGGGAAAGGACCGACTTCGGATGCAAGCTCCGCCGATGTGGCGTACGATTCTCCGCTCAATACCGCCGAGAGCGCACCTGAAATGCTCCGTCCCTCATCGCTGTCGTAGGCGATCCCCATTACCATCAACAGGGCTCCGAGGTTGGCGAATCCCAACCCGAGCGTCCGGTAATCGAAGCTCTTTCTCGCAATTTCCCGACTCGGGAATTGCGCCATCACGACCGAAATTTCGAGAATCAACGTCCAGAGACGGACCGCATGACGGTACTCACGGATTCGGAATTCACCGGTCGCCTCGTCATAGAACTTTCGTAGATTGAGCGACGCGAGATTACATGCGGTATCATCGAGAAACATGTATTCGGAGCAGGGATTCGAGCCGCGAATCTCGCCCCCTGCCGGGCACGTATGCCATTCATTTACGGTTGAGTGAAACTGAAGCCCCGGATCCGCGCACTGCCACGCCGCTTTCGCTATTCGCTCCCAGAGCTCTTTTGCACGCACCGTTTTCTGCGGGCATCCGTCTACACGATTCCGGAGCTCCCACTTCTCGTCTTTTGCCACCGCCCGGAGAAACTCGTCCGTTACCCGAACGGAATTGTTGGAGGATTGCCCACTTACGGTATTGTACGCATCACTTTCCCAATCGGTAGTGTATACGATCGTCTCGATTTCGGATTCGTGTTGCTTCAAGAGCTGAATAACCTGATAGAGAAACGACGTCGGCACACCGTTGTCGAGCGCACGGGCAAGCTCTCTGCACAAATTCTTGTTACGAACCGGATCGAATCTGTCCTGATCGCGTCCGGAGAACTCGGCAATGCTCTCGGCGATTCTCCGTGCGTTCTTTTTGAGAACGACGCTCCCGGTCACCATCGACGCGACTTTGTGCTCCTCCGTGACCTTCCAGTCGACGAATCGTTCCACGTCGGGATGATCCACATCGAGAATGACCATCTTCGCGGCTCGTCTGGTGGTCCCTCCGCTTTTTATCGCCGCCGCAGATCGATCAGCTATTTTCAGGAACGAAAGGAGCCCCGACGATACACCGCCGCCGCTCAAGGGCTCCCCTTCTCCGCGGATCTTCGAGAAGTTTGTTCCGGTTCCCGAACCGTATTTGAACAACCTCGCTTCACGCGTCACCAGATCCATAATCCCGCCTGGATTCACCAGATCATCTTCGAGATTCATGATAAAGCATGCATGCGGCTGCGGACGTTCATACGCACTCTGCGCTTTGTGAACCTCGCCGCTTTCGTGATCGACGTA
>CAYLZA010000586.1:0-2866 GCA_964387575.1 uncultured Spirochaetales bacterium
ACCCGGTGGTGGTAAGTCCGGAGATTACGCTCGACGGTAACCCTGTCGATGATGCATATACCAGTATCAACGCGTTCGACGGGGTTTACGTCGCCAAGTTCGATTTCGACGCGACCGCTCTCGATCCAGGTGCCTGGATGAATTTCACTTTTCCGCAAACCGTCGACGCCTCGGCGATAACCGACATCGTGTTCAGCATCAATTTCGCCGATTTCGTGACCGACAAAGGAAACCTGGAGCTCGCGCTGCATGATCAGAACGACATGATCGGCGGCGCTTGGATCGCGGACTATATCGACGTCATTGCGGGTGACTGGACGATATACAAGATTCCTCCCGATGTTTCGGACTTCGGCAGTCCGATAGATCCGTCGGTTATGACGGGAATATCGATCGGGTGGTCGAATTACGATGGTACTACAATCCCGTCAGAAGGCGCATCGATTTACATCGACAATATGTACTTCGAGTTTGTGGGGCAGTAACCGAAAGAAAGGTGTCACGAGGTTTTGCCTGGCAGGCAGCCCGCGCCCCGGAAGCTTCGGCTTCCGGGGCGCTTTTTCGTAGGCGTCCGGCAGGCGCCGTTGGTCGGGCAGCGGAGGCCGGATCAATCGTATTCGTATCGCAACCCCATGATTCCGCGCACTGTGCTTTCTCCGCAAGCTGAAAACATGATAATCTCCCGCGCATGAAACACAATGAAACCGTAGATATAGGATCGCGGATAGAGCCTTTCTTCGACGATTTTCTCATCGATACCAATAACGGCACCGAGCTCATGCTTCATCATCCGGAACGTCGGGAAGCGGCATTCGTGTGTGATGCACCGTGGGAGAGCGGCGTTGCGTTTTTTAACAGCATTATACAGGAGGACGACAGAATCCTCCTCTTTTATCGTGCGTCCACCGACAGGTCCAAAGGAGAGGATTTCCAGAATATCGCTCTCGCCGAATCGTTTGACCGGGGCTACAGCTTTGTTCGACCAAAGCTCGGTATTGTGACCGATCCCGATATAGACAGCGACAATAATCTCATTGCCGTCGGTGAGATGCCGCTTGTTCCGCCGCCGTTTCGCGACACTAATCCCGATTGCCGGGAAGATCAGCGATATAAGGGATTCTGTTCGAAATGGCGAAAGCTCTACGCCTTGTGCTCCGCCGACGGGATCCGATGGCGACTCATGCAGGATGAGCCCATCGATATGAGTGGTACGTTCGATACGGTCAATACCGCATTTTGGGACCCACGTATAGGTGAATATCGATCGTTTACGCGTTTTTTTCGCGACGCGGATCTCGACGCGGAGGAGACGGACCTTCTCGGCGCCGACAATACTGCGGTTCGCTCGATCCAGAGCTCTCGTTCGCCCGATTTCATTCACTGGAGTGAGCCGATAGCACATCGGTACCGTGATGAGGCGTCGAATACCCAGCTCTACACGAATGCCACACTTCCATGCCCGGGCGCCGGGCACATCTATCTTGCGTTTCCCAATCGTTACGTCCAGCACCGCGTACCCGATCCGGAACATGGTCGCCCCGGTGTAAACGATGCGTTGTTTATGTGCTCACGTGAGGCGGTAACCTGGACGCGATATCTCGAGGCGTGGGTTCGCCCCGGGCTCGATCCGTACAACTGGACCGAACGTAGCAACTATCCGACCTGGGGAATCGTAGAAAGCTCGGAAACTGAATGGTCGATGTACATCAGCGAGTATTATCGCCGAAATGAGGTTCCCGCGCAGCTCAGACGGCTTTCGATCAGACCGTTTGGATTCGTGTCGCTACACGCAGGATATGAAGCCGGAACGATGACCACCGTTCCGTTTTTCGCGAACGGAGAAGATTTGAAATTGAACTTTTCCACCTCAGCCGCCGGATCCATACGCGTTTCGGTTCTCGATGAAGCGGGAAATGAAATCGAAGGGTATCGAGCGGACGATATGGAAGAGCTCTATGGCGATTCGCTCTCGCGCGTGGTTCGATGGAAGGATGGGAAGAGAATTGGTGGGATTCCGGGCTCCCGATCTTCGTCTGAGCCGGACGGCGGCGGCAGCTCGGGACCGGGCAACGTGACCGGCGTTCGCGACCCCAATGTCGTGCGCAATGCCCGGCCGATTCGGCTGCGATTCGAGCTTTCCGATGCCGATCTGTTTGCCATGCAGATTACGAGATGAGACGAGATACAAAAACAGCATCGCACGTGATGGGTCGAATACGTACCGATGATATGACACGGGCCTATAAAAAGGGGCGGTTCTGTGAAAACCTGTTCAGCGCCCGGCAGACTGAACGGCGGGATTCCTTACGAGGAATTACTCGTTGCGTTGACCGTAATGTCCTCTGTTTTCGAGCTTCCTTCGGTCACCTCTATGTCCGGTACATCCGTCAAATCCACCTCATTGGTATCAATGAGATTGCCGCTCGAATCGTATTCGGCGACATACACATCGTTTGATTATTGGAAAAATCAGTGGAATGTGCCATGTGCCTTAGAGCCGGTTTATTACGATTTCGCAGCCCAGTTACATACTCCCGATGCGGAAAACACGAACAAACGCTGAGGATAACGATTCATGAGCATCACGTCTTTTCTGATTTGCCGGTCCGATAGTCAAAAGAGCTATCGTCATCGGGCGCCTCGATCGATTCTTCTTCCTCCGAAGGCGCTTCGTCGGGAATCTCTGCTTCGCCGTCCGTCCGTTCGTATCGATCGTTCAGATCGCCGGGACCCGGCGGTCCACCCGGTGCGCTGGTGGGGGCCGTGCGTTCGCGAATACGTTCTGCAGCCCGATTCCCGGTCATTCCATCCGTTGTGCGTGGCCATCGCACATAGCTTTGGCTTCCGCTTGTGAAACGCAGTCCGG